>JAOULU010000146.1 GCA_029881855.1 Nitrosomonas sp.
CTTGACCTAATGCGCGAAGCAGCCAACTGCAGCCAATTACGCCGTAATTTTCTCGACTCCCCCCTATTATTTGTACCTGAAGTTTACTGGGACTATTGTCGCTCAACGGTTATGGTCATGCAGCGCGTTAAAGGTATACCAATCAGCCATGTTGAGCAGCTACAAGAACATGGCATTGATATCCCCCAGTTAGCACGCATGGGGGTCGAAATCTTTTTTACTCAAGTTTTTCGTGATGGTTATTTTCATGCAGACATGCATCCCGGCAATATTTTTGTTGGTAGTGACAGTCGCTACATTGCAGTTGATTTCGGAATTATGGGTACACTCAGTGATGAAGATAAAGATTATCTGGCACAAAACTTTCTAGCATTCTTTCGAAGGGATTATGGGCGTGTCGCACAAGCGCATGTTGAGGCCGGCTGGGCACCAAAAAACACTCGTGTAGATGACTTTGAAGCAGCCATTCGTGCTGTATGTGAACCGATTTTTGATAAACCATTAAAAGAAATTTCCTTTGGTCGCGTATTACTGCAATTGTTCCAAGCCTCACGTCAGTTTAATGTTGAAATACAACCGCAATTGGTTTTACTACAAAAAACATTATTGAATATTGAAGGACTCGGCCGTGAGCTTGATCCTAATCTTGATCTATGGAAAACAGCTAAACCATTTTTAGAAAATTGGATGGATGAACAAATTGGTCTACGTGGTTTAACAAGTCGTATTCAAAAAGAAGCACCAAATTGGGCGCTTATTTTCCCTCAGTTTCCACGCTTGATACACCATGTTCTTTCTGAAAATCGCAATCAAGTATTAGAAGAAAAAATGGCCGAATTAATAGCTGTAGAAAAACGCCAAAATCGCTTATTGGCAGTTATTGCCATGTTATTAGCTTCATTACTACTATGGCAAGTTTTACTATAACTATTTAACTGTAGGATAAAGGAACCTTAAGGATATCGCCTCTTATAGTACGATTTAATCACAACCAGTCTTATAACGTATGCTGTTGACTTATGCTCTAGATCATTAAAAGCAAACCATTCTTACACCCTAGCGCTCTTTCTATCAGCCATGCAGTTTACTCATACCTATCAATCTGATGGTCTTAAAGTTGACTTACTACAATATGATATTATGCTGCATCATAACATTGCATTTTTCATAATTTCCATTCGATAATAAATGAGCTACTACCAATACCATGTTTTTTTCTGTGTTAACCAACGCGATAATAATACAGCCTGCTGTAATAATTTAGGCGCGCAAGAAATTCGAAATTATGCCAAAAATCGTATTAAATCACTTCAGTTATCCGGTAAAAATAAAATACGTATTAATAATGCAGGTTGCCTTGATCGCTGTACTGAGGGCCCGGTAATTGTGATCTACCCGGAAGAAATTTGGTACACCTATGTTGATCAAGAAGATGTTGATGAAATAATAGATCAACACCTCTTAAAAGGACAGATTGTTGAGCGACTTAGAATCTAGCTCAACATTACTCGATAAGTCTATTTCTAAAACCAGTAGGATACTGATTTGAATCAACACATCATTCAAGAGTTTTTTGTAGAAGGTCCTGCTGGAAAATTAGAATCCATTCTCGCTGAGCCACAATCCAGTCCCAAAGGCATTGCCATCATAGCCCACCCTCACCCACAACATGGGGGAACTATGCATAACAAAATTGTACACACCTTATTTAATAGCCTGGTAGAAATAGGATTTATTACCGTAAAATTTAATTTTCGTGGCGTTGGTAAAAGTGATGGTATATTTGACAATGGGATTGGTGAAATCGAAGATGTCGTTACATTAACAAATGTCATTCGAGACCAATTTGATAATCAAATTTCTAGCCTACCGATATTACTTGCTGGCTTTTCTTTTGGCGGTGGCATCCAATTGCACGCGGCTAAACAGCTTAATCCTGAGTACCTAATACTCATAGCACCTTCTGTTAAAAAAATGCATGCCCCTCCAGTACAAGAACAAGTTAAACACACCTTAATTATTCACGGTGAGAATGATGAAATTGTTCCCATCAAAACTATTTTTGACTGGGCAGCACCCCAGTCATTACCAGTGATTATTATCCCAAGTGCTGAACATTTTTTTCACGGCAAGCTTGCGATACTAAAACAAACCATTATTAATTTTTGTATTGGCAAATACTTAGCACAATAAGTCTCAAATAAACAACTATTGGTAGCGTCCAATATTTCAAATTACAAAGATGATCAATAATCTTTTGTCAGTTCTAAATCACACCAAGACAACCATCAAATAACTCTACGCTGAAACACCACCACCTATTGTTGAGCAACACACATCAATATTCAAGCTTTACTATGCTGTATTTTTGGGCGTATTTACGTAAATTTATTCTGGTTTCTGCATACATACGATTATGTACATAAACAAATAAGTTTAATAAATATTCAGTAATGAATAAACAATGCCGTTAAAGGGAATGACTATATTGCTCTAATTAATATTTACTAGTGAGACAAACCCATAATGAAACAGTTAAAATCACTAAAACTTCCCAAATTAGATCTTAAAAAATTGTTGAAACTGAAGAAACCATCAACTTCAGAGACTGAGACTGAGACTGAAACTGTGACTGAGATTGAACCTGAGACAGAAATAGAGACAGAAACAGAGACAAAATCAGGCTCATCCGACAAAAACAAATTAATTAAAGCGACAACCAGTACTGTATTATTAGGATTTAGTGGTTGGTTCTTATGGCATTCTTTTTTAGCTGTACCAGAACCAGAGTTACCCGCACCACATTCATTACCTCAAGCTGCAGCTGTAATTCAGCCGGCGCCTGTTACACTTTCACCAGAAATTGAATCTATTGAGGCCGTAGAATTAACAACAATCACCGATCCAGACCAGATGATTGATGAATTGTTGACCGTCACAGGTTGGCACAAAAAAGCAGATGAGTTTCCATCTCAATTCTTACAAGGTGTACAGCAATCATCAAACAAAATAAACGATCCTCGGATACAAGCAGAGATTGAATTGTTGGTTGTTGCGGCTTTTGAGCCAGCTCTGTTTAAAAAGCATATGCACACATCATTGAAGGAAAATTTCGACCAGGTGCGTGCTGAAAGGCTATTAGAATTATTCCATCAACCTTGGTTACAAAGAATTACACAACTTGAAAGACAAGAAGTCCAACCAGAAGCGCTAAAAACTTATGTCAGCAGCCTAACTGACACCTCATTATCTGAAAAACGAATTGAATTATTTCATCAATACGATACTGTTGTTCAACTTACTGAATTCATAGTTGAGCTACGTTCAGGCATGATTCGATCCATGTTAAGTGGCATCGTTGATAATGATAAGCAGGCTATGGTCGGATTTGACACTGAACTTGACCAAAATACACAGAATTTGCATGAAAACATGCGTGAATTCGTACTAACATTATTAGCTTACGTTTACCGTGAACTGAGTGATGATGAATTTGAAGCCTATATTACGTTCATCACTTCAGATGACAGCATGTGGCTTAATACAACACTGATGCATGCTGCATTAGAAAAATTGAATGCTAACGCTTTAATGATTGGTCAACAACTCGCAGCATTATGTGAATCAACAATGCCTTGTGATGATAACCCATCGCCTGAAGTAACTGCCTTAGAAAATTCTCTTGCGCCAGATGACACCCTTAAACAGCGCAATCAATATGAATTAACCGTGCGATCTAATCTTGATGCACGTGAATGCCTTGATCATACCGATAACATGGCAATACATCGCTGTGCTGAGAATTTTCGTTGATACAATTTGACTTAAAAAAACAGGTGGATTGCACCTCACTGAACCACCTTACTTTTCAGTGTAATACATTGCATAAAGCTTTTGTGTCACATTTTGGTTAAATAAACGGCTCAGCCTAAATACAATCACTAATTTTAATATTAATAGTACACGCCGTACAAAACTGCCACCCCATTGTCGTGCTGAATTTTCGATCCCTCCACCCAAAAAAACGACACGCCCTGCTTGCATCATACGCAAACTGAGTTCCACATCTTCCATTAAAGGGTAATCTGGGAAACCACCCCATTTTTTGGACGCTGTGGCTCGAAAGAATTGCCCTTGATCGCCAAAACTAGCACCACCCAAGGTGGCACGAGCATCGTTAAGCATTTCAATGATAAGCAAACCAAGTGATGAGTGATTAAACCGTTGTCCAACAGCGCCGCCCACCACATCCGGATTTTGCATGAGTGCTGACATGATTCGGTGATTGATTGTTTTGTCATAAATACAATCGGCATGTAGCACCAACACAACATCAGAACGGATAGATTTTATCCCTGTCTTAATTTGCACACCACGCCCAGGGTTACTGGTAACGACTTTAAACCCCATAGATTCTGCAGTCATAACCGTTTTATCGATTGACCCGCCATCACTGACAATAACTTCATTGGCTGGTGGCTTCATTGCTTGCAAGGACGACAGACAAGCTTTTATTTTCTCTCCTTCATTTAGAGTGGGCACTATAATAGCCAGAGTTTTAGGTTGTTTCCATAACATTTCTGGCTGAAACTTGCGTATTATGCCTATTCTTAATTCATATATCAGCACCAATAAGAATGGCCCCCACATTAAACACATAGCCCAGAAAGTAAGTGACCAATCTTCTCCGTTTTCAACACTAAAGGTTGATGTGAAATAGGCGCCACTGGTAAAACTAAGTACCAGCCACGATAAACTGGGATAAAGCACCACAAATGGAATCACCCATAGCACATACCAATAATGCACCACTGGGGAGAACAATACGAACGATGCTATCAATAAGTATGCAGCTTTAGTTGGTGTTTTGACCGCCCATAGTATCCATAATGAAACAAATCCAAACAACACAAATACACTCGCTGTAGCCCAGGTTGTGTTGCCATCTAATAAATAATGAAT
>JAOULU010000147.1 GCA_029881855.1 Nitrosomonas sp.
ATTGGTAGAGGCGGGTAGTAGGATTAATGGTGCATTGATTAATGCCGGCTTAGTTGATGAATTAGTTCTATTTTTAGCACCGCATTTGCTTGGTGATATTGCACAGGGGATGTCAAAGCTTCCTGAGTTAACTGGTCTTGATCAAAAGCATTTGTTGGATATACATGATGTGCGCATGATTGGGAGGGATATTCGCGTGACTGCTAGATTCCATAAACCCTGATTCTGTTATGCCTTATGGGGTTTCTTGGCCAGTTTGCGTTGCAGTGTACGGCGGTGCATATTTAAGATCCTTGCAGTAACCGATATATTGTGATCATTCTCGGCTAATATACGATGAATATATTCCCATTCCAGTCGACCAACGGATAAAGGGTTGGCGCTAATGATTGTATCAGCATCACCCGTTGTTCGTTCAAATGCGGCCATGATCTCATCGGTATCTACGGGTTTTGCAAGATAGTGAGTGGCTCCTAGTTTAATTGCTTCAACAGCTGTCGCAATACTGGCGTAGCCTGTTAGCATGACAATGCGTGTGCCTGGGTCTAACGTTTTTAATTTCTTAACCAGAATCAGTCCGGATTCGTTAGTTAGCTTAAGATCGATAATGGCATATTCTAGTGTAAAGGTTTCTGCTAATGCTAATGCTTGATCAATAGTATGTGCACAGATTACATTAAAGCCGCGTTTTGTCATTGCCATTGCTAACACATCACAAAACATCATGTCGTCATCGACAATGAGTAAACCGGGTTGTTCGTTAGTTTCGGTTAAGGATTCTTCTTCTGTCATGATGTTGATTTAATGAGTGGTAAGGTAACTTGTGTGCATGCTCCGCCATCTTCAAGATTAAATAGTTGAACACTGCCGCCGAATCGTTCTATATTCGCATTGGCAAGGAATAAGCCAATACCAAAGCCTTGTCCCGGTGCTTTGCTAGTAAAAAAGGCTTCTCCAGCTCGTTGTATGGCTTCAGCAGATAATCCCTCCCCATCATCAATAATTTCCAAGTGCAGTATATTATTTTCCCAGTTGCTTTTAATATCAACACATTCTGAAGAAGCGTCAGCAGCATTGTTTAACAGGTTTAATAATGATTGGCTGAGTAGCTCATTGCCCATGATGGTAGGTGCGGGTTGTGAGCCGGTATATTGATATGAGAATTTAGCCGTTGGCCGTATTAATTCCCATTTATTAAGGATTTCACGTAGGAATTTATCAACAGGTTGGCCACTACCTTCTTCCGTTCGTGTTTGTCCGGCTTTAGCCAATAACTGTGTTAACGTCTGTTTGCAGTGTGAAATTTGGTCGCGCAGTATATGAATATTGTTTTGGAAATCATGGTCTTTGGTATATTCTTTTTGTAACTCACCAGTAACCACTGCCATAGTTGAAAGCGGTGTGCCAAGTTCATGTGCAGCGCCTGCCGCCAAGGTTCCCAAGGCAATAATTTGTTCATTGTGCAATGCTTGTTCACGTGCTTTTGCAAGATCACGGTCACGTTCTCGAATCGAAGTGCTCATTTTAACGACAAACCAGGCAATGATCACAGTGCTTAATACAAATGCCAGCCACATACCCGAAACATGTAAATTAAATTCGATAAGATGTTTGCTATGATCGTGGGGTAGTGGCACATACTTAAATAGTAATAAGCTATAACAGCCAATAGTGATAACAGCCATGACCCAGGTGTATCGCCAGGGTAAAGTGGCTGCAGCAATGGTCAGGGGCAATAGATATAGCGAAATAAATGGGTTGGTTGATCCCCCGCTGAAATAAAGCAATGCACTTAAAGCAAGGACATCAATTAATAGCTGTAAAAAGAACTCGATATTAGATACGGGCCATTTGCGGTGCAAGCGTACCCATGTGAATAAATTTAACGTAGCGAGGAGTACAACCACGGAAATCATTTCAGCCCAGGGTATTATGATATCAATCATCCGATAGACCAACGCAAATGTTAGACACTGTGCAGCAATGGCTATATTTCTAAGCAAGAATAATCGCTGTAAGTTTTTTTTGAGTGGAGATTGGCTGAGATTGCTAAACATTTTAGGGGGTTATATTTTTACAGGTAGAACATTAACTTAATTCTGCATATCTGGCTATGTGACAAATTGTCACAGGTTAGCTTTAAGGGAAATTTTTAAGAAACACATTGATGACTAAAAATCCTATTTCTTTGTTTTGATAATTGATAATAGTCTGTTATGACCTATAATTTATGCTTCAAATAATAGAGTTTTATCTTATCATCCATTTGATCTAGAATTAATCTGTGTTTCTATAAGCAATAAAAATCATATTTTGTATAAATCCAGTAAAATCAATGAATAATAATTCTATGCGTGCCTGGATAGATACAATAATTTTGGCGTTTTATGCGATTGTGGTGGGTGTTGTTGTTGGCTGTGCTTCATTGGGTTTTTTATGGGTTATCCATTGGTTGAATGCATTGTTATTGAATACGAATGATACGGGTCTTTATGCACAACTAGAAGAAACATCCCGTTTGTATTTGTTTTTAATGCCCGTTATTGGTGCGGTGGTTGTGAGTCTTATTATTAAATATGGTGTTGCTGAACAGCGTAATTATGGGCCAGCAGATGTTATACATGCAGCGCGATTAGGTAAAGGTAATTTATCTATGCGGGTTGGTTTAGTAAGTGCTTCAGCAAGTATTGTGTCGATTGGTAGCGGTGCTTCGGTGGGTCGGTACGGTCCAGTTGTGCACCTTGGCGCAACCCTGGGTGTATGGTTGGCACAACAGCTAAAGTTTACACAAGATCGGAGAAGAACCTTGCTGGCCTGTGGTGTGGCTGGTGCAATCTCAGCATCATTTTCCGCACCGTTAGCTGGCGTGGTATTTGCACATGAAGTTGTATTGGGTCGCTTTGGTAGTAAATCAGTGATGCCCATTGTTATTGCTTCGGTAGTGGCTACAACAATTGCTGAAATGTATGGTAACCACGGTGCGCTTTTTATGTTGCAAGAGATAAATGTTGCCAATACTTGGGAGTATTTTTTATTTGCGTTAGTTGGTGCGGTCGGGGGTGGGTTGGCGGTATTTTTCATGTCCATGATGTACCGAGCAAACCAATTGGCGCAGCGATTACCAGTGTCAACAGTGATGCGTGCATTGCTCGGTGGATCTTTACTTGGAGTCATTATTGTAATTTTTCCACAAACCTTTGGGCTGGGTGAACAGGTTATCCGTGATGCGTTGATGCTAGAATTAACCGCAGGTGTCATGCTGGCATTGGTGTTTGCAAAACTGTTGGCAACATCGGTTAGTTTTGCTGCTGGTTTTTCTGGTGGAGTATTTGGTCCTGCGCTTTATCTTGGCACCATGATGGGCATGGTTATAGGACTGGGTGTACATGAGTTTACTGATGCGGCCTCATCACCTGCCGTATACGGTGTCGCAGGTATGGGGGCAGTTATCAGTCGAGTGATTGGCGCGCCGATTGCAACAATTCTGATTATTTTTGAGTTGACAGGTAGTTATTCTTTGACGACTGCGGTGATGGTGTCTGTGGTTGTGGGTGGTACGGTTACCAGAGACTTTTTTAATCAATCCTATTTTTTTCACCAGTTGCGTGAGCGTGGAATAGAACCAAATGAATCAGAAGCAAGACAATCATTGCGGCAGATGCCGGTCAGTAAATTAATGGATAAGGTGCCCACTGTATTAACGGCGGATATGACCTTGGCAATGGCACATAGTAAATTAATAGCGCATGCCATTGAGGTGGCTTATGTTGTTAACAAAAACAACCAGCTACTTGGGCAAGTTAATATACAGAAGTTTCTGGAAATTAATGATGAGCAACTAATGGCGCAACCGATCAGTCATTTTTTGTCCGAACCACCCGTAATTTTAGAAGCAGATATGAATATTTTGGAGACATTTCCCAAATTAAAAAATTTTGTTGGTGTTAATATTCCGGTAGTTACTGATGACGCATCGAAGCAATTTATTGGTGTTATTCATGAAAGTAAGCTGGCAAACGCCTATTTACAAGCATTGGATAAAACCCAGCGAGATGAACACTAACTTGTCTGATGGTAACTAACCGTTTTTTCGGTTAAAATCGTGACCCATTTTACTTTGTGTCGAATTGGTCGACATGAGCTTCTTGATACTAATTTATGATTCTTGTCCTTATTCCAGATACCCGACTAGATAGTCCTGAATATAAACAGTTATTGGCGCATATCGCCAATCTTAAGGGTATTTCTACACGGGTACATACTGAAGTTGGTGCAGAGCAAACACTGACAGAGTTATACCTCATTGGTGATACTAAAGCATTATCTATTGATGATATTCGTAATCTTCCTTGTGTAGACCGTGTGGTACGGGTTTCTGAGGAATATCGTGTGTTAGGTCGGCATAAAAATGATGATCGGCCAACGTTTTTTGATTATAACGGTGTGCGATTTGGTCAAGATACACTCAATGTGTTCGCGGGACTGTGTGCGGTAGATGTTGTAGAACATGTTGAGATGATGATGAAGGTGTTAAATGATCATGGCCAGGTTTGTACCCGTATGGGTGCTTATAAGCCGCGTACCAGCCCTTATTCATTCCAAGGGCATGGTAAGAGTTGTTTGCCTTATGTATTTGAGATGGCCGGAAAATATGGCATCAAAGTGATCGCTATGGAGATTACCCATGAGTCCCATTTGGATGAAATCCGTGAAGCACTTCATCAGACAGGTAATGCAACGGGTGTCATGTTACAGATTGGTACCCGAAACACACAAAATTTTGAGTTACTAAAGATTGTTGGTCGTCAGCAAGATTTTCCAGTACTCATTAAACGTGGGTTTGGCATTACACTGGATGAATCCCTGAATGCAGCTGAATATTTGGCATCGGAGGGTAACCGCAAGGTTATTTTCGGATTGCGTGGGATGAAAACAAATATGGGTGATCCGC
>JAOULU010000148.1 GCA_029881855.1 Nitrosomonas sp.
AGAAAGCAACATCCTTTTAGGTTAAAATGATATTTTACGGTATTAATGCATGTTACAGCCACCCCCAATTGTACTTTCTTTTGCAGCTAATGACCCCAGTGGTGGGGCAGGTATTCAAGCTGATTCAATGACTATCGCTAGCTTGGGAGGGCATCCGCTGCCTATAATAACAGCGATTACAATTCAAGACACTGCTGGTGTAGAAGATGTTCTGCCACTTGATCCAGAATGGGTTGCTGATCAAGCAAGAGCTGTTTTAGAGGATATGCCGGTACATGTTTTTAAAATTGGTCTATTAGGTAGTGTTGAAATAATTGCAGCTATTGCTGAGGTGATTTCTGACTACCCGGCTATTCCATTAGTGCTTGACCCAATTGTTACTTCTGGTCGCGGTGATGAACTTGCTAGTGAAGATATGATGGATGCAATGCGTGAACTATTGCTTCCACAAGTAACAGTGCTAACGCCTAATAGTATGGAAGCAAGGCAGCTTGCTCAAAATGAGGAAGAAGATGAGAATCCATTAAACTTGGATTTGGTTTTGTGTGCGCAAAGGTTTATTGAAATGGGCTGCGAGAATGTTTTAATCTCGGGAACGCATGAGAATACTATTCAGGTTACCAACACACTTTTTAATGAGGATGGGATCGTCCGTACAGATAACTGGGAAAGGCTAATACATTCGTATCATGGTTCCGGTTGTACGCTTGCATCTGCTATTGCGGTTTTGCTAGCAAAAGGAATGACAATAAATGAAAGCGTATATAAGGCCCAGGAATATACTTGGCAGACATTAAATGCGGGTTTTCGTCCTGGAATGGGGCAATATATTCCTAATAGGTTTTTTTCGCACAGTTTACAAAAGAATATCGTTGATGAATAGACTATTGAGCTTAGATTGAAGAATCGGGGTATTGACGGACTATACGCAATCACACCTGATTTGTTAGACACTAAAAAACTTATAAGCGTAACAAAACAGGCGTTAGCCGGCGGCACGAAACTTATTCAATATCGTAACAAAATTGCTGATAAGTTTATGTTTCGTGAACAAGCAAAAGAGTTGCAACAGCTTTGTCGAGATTTTGATGTGCCATTAATTATTAATGACCACCTTGATATTGCAATTGAATTAGATGCAGATGGGTTGCATGTTGGTCAAACAGATGTATCAGTATCTATGGCACGCCATCAATTAGGGCACGATAAAATCATAGGAGCTTCTTGTTATAACCAGCGAGAGCTGGCTATAAAAGCACAAAAAGATAGTGCCGATTATGTTGCGTTTGGCGCCTTTTTTGCTTCGGTAACTAAGCCGAATACAACAAACGCTACAATTGATTTATTGTGTGAAGCAAAGGCGCATATATCAGTGCCTATCGTATGTATTGGTGGTATTAATCTAACCAATGCAATAGAATTAGTTGAACGGGGTTGTGATGCAATTGCAGTCAGTGATGCTTTGTTTCATGCTCATAATATTCGGTCTACTGCAAAGCAATTCTTAGGATTGTTTAAACAGTAACGATTAACTTTAAGGGATACATTCAGACAACACATTAAATTATTTTTTATTATGATGAATTGTCATGTGAATGAATGAGTGCCTGTACATCCAAAGCATATTATTAATAGATAGTGAGTAATTAAATGGCTTCACGTAATCAACAATTATTTGAACTTTCCCAAAAATTTATACCTGGTGGTGTTAATTCTCCAGTACGGGCCTTTAAGTCTGTTGGAGGTAATCCGATTTTTTTTCAACGTGGACAAGGTGCTCACGTATGGGATGTCGATGGTAAATCTTATATTGACTATGTGGGTTCTTGGGGTCCACTGATTTTGGGTCATGCTCACCCAGAGGTTGTGAAAGCGGTACAAAATACTGCACAAAATGGTTTAACCTTTGGCGC
The DNA here is from genome assembly GCA_029881855.1 of Nitrosomonas sp. Classification (GTDB taxonomy): domain Bacteria; phylum Pseudomonadota; class Gammaproteobacteria; order Burkholderiales; family Nitrosomonadaceae; genus Nitrosomonas. Next base: position 1,914 of record JAOULU010000148.1, read on the forward strand.
GCCAACAGAAACAGAATTGGAAATTGCAGAACTTATCTGTGAACTACTACCGTCAATTGAACAAGTCAGGCTAGTGAGTTCTGGGACAGAAGCAGGTATGAGTGCAATTCGTTTGGCGCGTGGATATACCGGTAGGAGTTTCATCATTAAGTTTGAAGGTTGCTATCATGGTCATGATGATGCGTTGTTGGTTAAAGCGGGTTCAGGGGCTTTAACTTTTGGCAACCCAAGTTCAGCGGGCGTGCCAGAAGAGACTGTTGAGCATACGATTGTTTTGGATTATAACGATCTAGCTGGATTGGAAGAGGCTTTTAAAAAATATGGTAATGATATAGCCGCAGTAATTGTCGAGCCAGTTGCAGGTAATATGAACTTGGTTGCCCCAACAGAAGGTTTTCTATCATCGTTACGTGATTTATGTACTCAGCATGGAAGTGTGTTGGTTTTTGATGAAGTGATGACCGGTTTCCGTGTTGGCTTAGGATGTGCGCAGGGGCTTTATCAAATCAAACCAGACCTTACAACATTAGGTAAGGTAATCGGCGGTGGAATGCCTATGGCGGCGTTCGGTGGTCGTCGTGACATTATGCAATGCTTGGCACCGATTGGGCCAGTTTATCAAGCCGGCACATTATCCGGTAATCCAGTCGCTGTTGCAGCCGGTTTGGCTACTTTAAAACAAATAAAAGAACCTGGGTTTTATGAACAATTAGGTGAGAAAACACAGCAATTAATAAATGGAGTAACTGTTGCCGCTGAAAAAAATGGTATAAATTTTTCGGCCCAATCTATTGGTGGTATGTTTGGGTTTTATTTTCGTAAAGAAATTCCGGTCAGTTTTTCAGAAGTGATGGAATGCGACAAAGATTCTTTCAATAAGTTTTTCCATGCCATGCTTCATGAGGGTATTTATTTTGCACCGTCAGCATTTGAAGCTGGATTTGTTTCTTCTGTACACGGTGATACAGAAATTAACCAAACAATATCAGCTGCAGAGAAGATTTTTAGTACGTGGTAGTGCAGCAAACTCAGTGCTCAGTGCTCAGTGATCTGAATAAAAAAGGCGACCGCGGTCGCCTTTTTTAACTTATAACTTATAACTTATCGTAAGCTCGAAATATATTCAGAAACAGCCCGTTTTTCTTGGGCACTCATACGTGCTAGCACCTTTTGCATAATGCCATTATCATTAGCGCGTTCACCAGAATCAAATTGTGTCAACTGTGTAAAGGTATATGAGGCATGCTGACCTGCAAGGCTTGGGTAATGTGGTGGAATACCTGATCCGGTAGGACCATGACAACTTGCACAAGCAGGAACATTACTATCAATATTTCCACCATGGTATAGAATTTTACCTAAGGCCATTAAATCTTCATCATCTGACACTGTAATAGGTTTTGCTTTCTGCTGGGCATAGTAAATACCTAGCTCCTGCATGTTTTCTTCAGTAAGTGCAGCCACCATTGCAGTCATCACTGGGCTATTACGTTTAGGTGTCTCACCATCTATTGATTTAAAATCAATTAACTGTTTAGTAATGTATACTGCATGTTGACCAGCCAAATTAGGATTAACTGGAATTATGCTGTTGCCATCAGCGCTATGACAGCCTGCGCAAACCCCACCTGCAATTTCTTCTGTGGTAGGTGGAGCAGCAGGTATTTCTGGCGCGTCAGCTACATAATCTGGTGTGACATCTTCATTAACCTCGTTTTCTGGCGCATCAGCTGCATATTCCTGGTCGCTGTGTGCATCATCATCTTGAAGGTTAGAAGTGGCTTCAGCTGAAATTTGTGTAGATAATAAAGCGATTGTAATTATCAACACCGAGCTCGTAATCATTTTCATATTTCGTATTCCGTTTTTTATATAAGACGTGCAAAAATTTGGTACCCTTTGTATCTATATGCTAAACACTACATTCTATCAAGGCGATGGACTGTTAACAAGAAAATTCAATTGAACGCTACTAATACTTAATATTTTAATTTTCAATGAAAATTATTTTTATATTTCTATTAATGGTTAATATCGCGGTTGCTGTTATTATTCAGCATTCTCCTGAAGCTACCAAGGTATCTGAGGCACCTTTTTTGGTAGATCCGGAGAAAATTGTGTTGCTTCCTAAACATGTTCATTGCCTGAAATGGGGTGATTTCCAGGATAAGGATTTTGTGCAGGCAAAAAAAGCTATTCCAGAGCAAAAGATTACTAACCTGCTTAGTGCTGAGTTAAAGCACGACAGTACAATGTATTGGGTGCACATTCCGCCATTAAAGGACAAGGAGTCGGCCAATAGAGAAATAAATAAGTTAAGAAATTTAGGTATTGCAAGTTTTCGTGAGGAATCAGAAGGTAAATGGATGAATGCTATCTATTTTTCAATGTTCGATGATATTGTTGCAGCTCAGAAATTGTTGAGAGAATTACGTGCGAAAGGGGCTTCTACTGCAGTAATTAAAGAACGTAATATCCTGCTAAAGAAAATTATTATTTATGAACCAGACGAAAATGTAGAATTTAAGCTGAAAAAAATAGCCGAACAATATCCTGGTAGTACACTAGAGGAATCGGCTTGTGAGCGCATATAAACCAAAGCTAATTAACTAATTTGTCGATTAGTTCAATAAAATTGATTATACCAGGATGTTTCAAGTACTCTTTTTTATACAAAAAATTTGATCTTAACGTCCTAGTGCATCAAAATTAATCAATACTTTCTTATTGATTAGGCGAAGGCTTAACCTTCTTAGATCAATCATACTATTTGACCCAAACTAAAAATACTATGCAGGTTCATATCAAAAACCATCAAGAAATTGAAAAGATGCGCGTTGCAGGTCGATTGGCTTCTGAGGTGCTTGATTATATTACTCCTTATGTTACATCAGGAACAACGACTAATGAATTGGACACACTATGTCACAATTACATGGTTGATGTTCAAAAAACAATTCCAGCACCCTTAAACTATGCACCTTCAGGACATACACCCTAT
>JAOULU010000149.1 GCA_029881855.1 Nitrosomonas sp.
GGGCATCCAATATCCGTTTTTTGTATTTGCTGGTTCTATATTCATTTTCAACGGCAAATTACATAGATGTGTCTCATAGTATTTAAAAATATTTCTTTTAGATTCAACGAGCTCTTCTATTCGTTCCATCTGTGCGCAACCGATGGCTGCTTGAATATTCGACATTTTGTATTTAAAGCCGATCATGTCTGGCCAGAACTGTTTGCTTTGGTTTTGTGCGCGACCGTGATTGCTCAAGGTCAACACTTGTTTGTAAATATCCGCATCGTTAGTGACAAACATCCCTCCTTCGCCTGTCGTGAGCGTTTTTGTGCCGTGGAAGGAGAAAGTGCCAAATTTTCCAATAGTCCCAGCTTTTTTACCGTGGTAGGTTGACCCGATGGCTTCTGCGGCATCTTCGATCACTGGAATACCGTGCTTTTCGCCAATTGCCAAGAGTTGATCTAGCTCGCACAGATTGCCATAAAGATGTACGGCGAGGATGGCTTTGGTGTGTGGTGTAATGGCTTGTTCGACCCATTTCGGATCAAGACACCAGGTGTCGGGAAGAATATCTACCAAGACCGGTTTTGCGCCGAGGTAGGTGATGGGTGCGGCACTAGCGATCCAGTTTGTATCAGCTAGGATGACTTCGTCGCCGGGGCCGATGCCCAGGGCAGCCAAACCCATATGCATCGCGCCAGTGCAGCTAGAAGTTGCGATGGCGTATTTGACATTCAGATGCTTCTTGAACAACACTTCAAAACGGTTAATATATTCGTAACAGTGTTCCCCCCAACCATTGCGTGCTGCATCTGTAGCGTATTCTACTTCTTTTTCGGTAATAGAAGGTTTGGTGTAGAAAATTTGTGAATTCATCTGATCTCCAAAGTGGGTACAGATGTTACAAATTGACCGCCCCACTCGCGTATGCAGGCTAACTGCTCGATGATTTCCGTGCATAAATTCCAGGGTAGGATCAATACGTAATCGGGTTTATTGTGTTTTAGATTCTCCTCAGCAACAATGGGAATACGGCAACCGGGCAAAAACTTATCTTGTTTGGCAGGATTACGGTCAACCACATAAGGCAGCAGATCTTGCTTCACACCGGCATAATTCAACAGAGTATTGCCCTTGGCCGCTGCACCATATGCAGCTACTGATTTGCCGGCTCGTTGCGCTTCAATCAGAAAAACTAATAAATCGTTCTTGATGGTGTTTGCTCTGGCCTGAAAACCCGCATAAAAATCGGGAACGTTGACCCCCGCGTTTATTTCACGTTGCAATAGTTTTGCCACACTCTGATTTGGTTTGTGCGCACCGGTATGCATGCATTGTGCATAGACACGTAAGCTACCGCCATGTGTAGGTAATTCTTCAACATCAAACACATTTAATCCATTATGCGCAAAAATTTTCTTAACAGTAATCAATGACAAATATGAATAGTGTTCATGGTAAATGGTGTCGAACTGGTTTTGTGAAACCAAGTGCAACAAGTGCGGGAACTCGAAAGTTGCTACCCCTGTTGGTTTCAGTAGCAGCGTAATGCCAGCGACAAAATCGTTGATATCCGGGACATGGGCCAATACATTATTTGCTGTTATGAGATCAGCTTTTTTACCTTGTAGGGACAGTTGTTGAGCCAGCGCTACGCTGAAAAATGCCTCTATGATGTCAATACCTTTGGTGCGTGCTGCGTTAGCTGTGCTGGTTGTTGGTTCAATACCCAGGCAAGGGATCCCATGTGACTTGGCATACTGCAACAAATAACCATCATTTGCGGCTACCTCAATAAGCAAAGAGTTTGTATTTAGTGTAAAACGTTGCACCATTTCTGCAACATATTGTTCGGCATGCTTTAACCAGGTTGTAGAAAATGAGCTGAAATACGCATAATTAGGAGAAAACAATTCATCAGATTTGGCGTAATCTTCCGTCTGTACCAACCAACATTCGGTACACACTAATACTCGCAAAGGGAGGTTTTTTTCCGCTGTATGCAATGTCTGTTTAGTCAGGTAAGCATTGGACGGTGGTGCGGCGCCCAAATCAATCAGCGGCAATGTCAATTTAGTCTGACAATGACGGCATTTCATAAAATAATCCCCTGGAATTCTGGTCCGACAGTTGGATGATTGTGGTCCCGCTCAGAAATATCTGATATGGGTAATGGCCAGGCTATATTTAGTTTTGGATCTGTTGCATTTAGTGCGCTTTCAGCGGCAGAATTATAATTGGCCGTGTGAAGATAAATGAGTTCGCAATCATTGGCCAGTGTTTGGAAGCCGTGTGCATACCCCTCAGGTATGAGCAAACTTTTATAGTTTTTAGCGGAAAGAATTTCACCATGCCAATGCAAGAAGGTTGGTGATCCGTGTCGCAGATCAATGGCGACATCGAATATTTTCCCTTTCAAACAACTCACTAATTTAATTTCGGCATGTGGCGGATGCTGAAAGTGTAAGCCTCGCACCGTGCCTTTCTTGTGTGTGAATGTGTGGTTAATTTGTGCAATGGGTTTGTTGACACCTGCGGCAATAAATTCTTCTGCACAAAAAAAACGTGTTAAAAAACCACGTTCATCCTCAATGGGTTTACGTTGTATGCACATGACGCCATGCAAAAGTGTTGGGCTAAAATTAAAGCGTGACATGACTGGATTCGTATTCCGCTATTTGTTTTAGTGTGAATGCGTGCATGTTTTGTTTATCAAGCCAAGCCTGATGCCATTCGATTGTTTTTTTCAGTGCAGTTTCCAAATGCCATTTTGACTCCCAACCCAATTGACTGTGTGCTTTGCTACTATCCAGTTTCAAATTGTGCGCTTCATGTGGTTGTAGTTTCCCGTCGTATTGCCAATTAATGTCTTTACGAATTTTAGTCAAATGCTCGACAATCCACTGCACTGAACACATATCTTTATGCGTAGGACCAAAGTTCCACGCTTCGGCGAAGCTTGCGCCTTTTAGATATAGCTGTTCTGCCAGCATCAGATAACCGGATAATGGTTCTAGCACATGTTGCCAAGGGCGTGTGGAAAGGGGAGATCGTATTTCTAGCGCTTCACCGGTATCCAATGCACGTAAAAAATCTGGGATGAGGCGGTTCTCTGACCAATCGCCACCGCCAATGACGTTGCCTGATCGGGCGCTGGCTAATGCGATGCCCGTGGATTCAAAGTAAGATCGTCGATAGGCTGTAGTAACTAATTCAGCACAACCCTTGCTGCTGGAATAGGGGTCGAAGCCACCCATTGGGTCGTTTTCACGATAACCCCATACCCATTCGCGATTCTCATAGCATTTGTCCGTGGTGACATTGACCACTACTTTTACGCCGGGTGTTACACGTACCGCCTCAAGCAAGTTTACCGTGCCCATGACGTTGGTGGCATAAGTTTCTGTAGGGTGATCATAGGAGTAATGCACGAGCGGCTGTGCGGCTAAATGGAAAACAATGTCTGGGCGCACGGTTTGCATCACATTACGAAGTTTATTCGCATCTTGAATGTCAGAAATTTCACTGCTAGACATATTTTTGCCGATTTCAGCTACGCTAAATAGATTGGGTTCCGTTGGTGGACGCAATGCATAGCCATGTACTTTTGCACCCATGTTTTGTAGCCATAGCGACAACCACCCGCCTTTGAACCCGGTATGCCCGGTAATAAAGACGCATTTGTCATACCAGAAATCTGATTGTACGTTCAGTCCCATTTTTTCCATGGAGCTTTACCCGTTTGCCATAATTCTTCAAGATATTTTTTGTCTCGTAACGTATCCATGGGTTGCCAGAAACCTTTATGTTTAAAAGCCATCAGGTTGTCTTGTGTTGCAAGTTGTTTGAGTGGCTTCCCCTCCCAGTGCGCCAGATCGTTGTCAATGAGATCAAGACAACAGGGTGATAACACGAAGAAACCACCATTAATCCAGCCTCCATCGCCCTGTGGTTTTTCAATAAAGCCACGCACAGATGTTCCATCCATAGCAAGTGCGCCATAACGCCCCGGTGGTTGAACCGCTGTAACCGTAGCGTGTTTACCGTGTTGTTTATGGAACACAAGCAATTGGGTGATATCCACGTCTGCTACACCATCGCCATAGGTGAAACAAAAAGCATCTTCATTTTTTACATATTGGGCAACGCGCTTTAAACGCCCGCCTGTCATAGTGTCATCACCGGTATCTACAAGCGTGACGCGCCATGGCTCGACATGTTGTTCATGTACTTCCATTTGATTATTCTTCATGCAAAAGGTTACGTCTGACATATGTAGAAAGTAGTTGGCAAAATACTCTTTAATCATGTAGCCCTTGTAACCACAGCAAACCACAAAGTCATGGATGCCGTGTGCGGAATACATTTTCATGATATGCCAGAGAATGGGTCTGCCACCGATCTCTATCATAGGTTTGGGTCGTAGCGTTGTTTCTTCACTGATTCGTGTTCCCAGACCCCCGGCAAGAATTATAGCTTTCATGATTTAGTGTCTTTCTGGCACCAGATTTTCCACATTTCGCGATAGGCCTCTTCAACTTTTGCGACAAAGTTTTTTTCATCGCATATTGGGCTGTCCTCCATTTGTTTTCGTAATCCTGCACGTATTGCCGACAAATGATTTGTGTCGCTTGCTAATTCAATTGCTTTGGCAATATAATCATCTTCATTCTCAGCGATCCATTCTGGATGCCCTATACCCTTTAAAATACAGCCACCTAATCTGCCCACTGAGGGTCGACCCGCCAGCGTAATATAGGGTACGCCCATATACAAATTTTCAAATAGTGTTGTCCCGGAATTATGTGGGAAACAATCTAGACCAATGTCGGTTCCACGCAATACATCCCAAGGTGGTGTGTGATAGTCAATTTCC
>JAOULU010000004.1 GCA_029881855.1 Nitrosomonas sp.
CTAATAAGGATTGATATATAACTACAATTGAAGAACTAAAGTAAGTGAATATTGAAACATTATCTTTCTTTAAGATATAGGTATTTAAAAATATGAAACTGGCGACATGGAATGTGAACTCACTTAAAGTACGGTTATCTCAAGTGATTGATTGGTTGAATGTTAACCAGCCAGATATCTTATGTTTGCAGGAAACGAAATCTCAAAATGAGAACTTTCCTTATAATGAAATTATGGCATCAGGCTATCAATCTGTTTTTACAGGGCAGAAAACTTATAACGGCGTTGCAATACTCAGTAAGACAATTGGGACTGAAACTGTAACCAAAATTCCAAATTTTGATGATGTTCAGAAAAGAGTTATCGCGAGCACTTTTGGCGACCTTCGTGTCATTTGTATCTATGTTCCAAATGGTGATGCCGTCGACTCTGAGAAGTATGGTTATAAATTACGATGGTTGCCAGCACTAAATGATTGGCTGAGGAATGAATTGGTAACTTATCCTAAGCTTGCGCTTTTAGGCGATTTTAATATAGCACCAGATGACCGAGATGTGTATGACCCAGAAAGCTGGGAAGGAAAAGTGTTGTGCAGTCAGCCAGAGCGTGATGCATTTGGTAGATTACTTGATCTTGGGTTAACGGATAGCTTCAGGATGTTTGATCAACCAGAAAAGTCTTACACATGGTGGGATTATCGTATGATGGCATTTAGACGCAATCGGGGAATGCGGATTGACCATATCTTGCTGAGCAATGAACTTAGTAAAATTTGTTTGTCATGCCAAGTAGACAAAACAACAAGAAAGCTTGAGCGACCTTCAGATCATGCGCCTGTTTTTGTGGAGATATCTGACTAAGTTTCAGCTAATTGTGGCGACCAGGCAATCTCTATTTACTTAATATCAGGTAAATTCTGTAGTTCATTTTTAAGCGTAAATAGGTTGTCTTCACGTGTGCTAATTTCTTTTTTAAGTCGCTCGACTCGGTCAAGGTATCTTTGATAATTACGTTCACTACCTAAGCGATCAGGTGTACCGCCTTTATACTCATTTCTTATTTCATCAAGACGACTAGATTCCTCAGAAATTTTATTTTCGATCGCTTCACGCTGATCCTTAATTTTTGCAGATTCCCGTCTTTTTTGCATTCGTTTATCAATATCACCGGCATCAATAGCAGGTACAACGACAATAGGTGGCAAATCAACCGGCTTTGCGCCCTGCGAAGGGACGTTCGAATAAGTAGTGTTGCCGTGTTCATCGACATGCTTATACACACCAGAAAATACTAAGCATGATTGGCTCAATAGCGCTGCAAATAAAAGGTAGTTAAGTTTCATTTGTCACCATTAATATTAGTTTTGCACTATAAAATAGTAATCTCTATTTAGAAAGTAATAGAGCGCATGAAGTTTTATCAACAATGTAGATGTTGATACAAATAACTATAACGACATGTTAAGTCTAACCCCTGCTAGGGGATAATAAAAGTATTAATAGCGACAAAAATACTGTTTATTATGCTCATTTCATGAGATATTGGTTGGCATAGACGAATCGATTATACTAATTCACTTAATAATGATGGATAAACTGGTGCCTTACAGACTGTAATACATATCAAATTCAACAGGATGAGTTGTGGAACGTAAAAGCATAACCTCTTCCATCTTAAGTGTGATGAAAGCGTCAATCATATCATTTGAGAACACACCACCACGAATAAGAAAATCACGATCCTTATCTAGATTTTCCAATGCCTCATCTAAAGAAGCACATGAATTTGGTATTTTTGCAGCTTCTTCTGGTGGTAAATCATAAAGATTCTTATCCATGGGGTCACCTGGGTGTATTTTGTTCTGGATACCATCAAGCCCTGCCATCATAAGTGCGGTGAATGCCAGATAAGGGTTGGCTGAAGGATCAGGAAAGCGTACTTCAATGCGTCTTCCTTTGGGGCTATTGGAGTGAGGAATGCGAATTGCTGCCGAGCGATTGCTTGCAGAGTAAGCAAGATTAACAGGTGCTTCGTATCCAGCGACCAGACGTTTATATGAATTTGTACCTGGATTGGTAATAGCATTTAGTGCTTTGGCATGTTTTAGGATGCCACCCATATAAAATAGTGCAGTTTCGGACAGGCCGGCATAGCCATTGCCAGAAAATAAATTTTGACCATCCTTCCAAATTGATTGATGGACATGCATGCCAGATCCATTGTCACCGACAATAGGTTTGGGCATAAAAGTTGCTGTTTTTCCATAGGAATGGGCAACATTGTGTATGACATATTTGAGTATCTGGTTCCAGTCAGCACGTTTAACCAGGCTATTGAAGCGAGTGCCGATTTCACATTGACCTGCCGTGGCAACTTCATGGTGATGTACTTCAACATTTACACCCATTTCTTCCAGTGTAATACACATGGCAGAACGGATATCTTGTAAAGAATCGACCGGAGGGACGGGGAAATAACCACCTTTGATGGCGGGTCGATGGCCAATATTACCGCTATCATATTTGATAACAGAGCTCCAGGCCGCTTCCTCAGATTCAATTTTTACAGAGCAACCTGACATGTCGGTATGCCATGAAATGGCATCAAAAATAAAAAACTCGGGTTCTGGGCCAAAATAAGCTACATCGCCGATACCCGTCGATTTTAGATAAATTTCGCCGCGTTTAGCTAATGAGCGCGGGTCACGACTGTAACCTTTGCCATCCGAAGGTTCAACTACATCACAAGTGATAAGTAATGTAGGTTCATCCATGAATGGATCCATCTTTGCGGTATCTGGATCAGGGATGAGTAACATATCAGAAGCCTGAATACCTTTCCATCCAGCTATTGATGAACCGTCAAATGGGTGCCCGTCTTCAAATTTGTCTGCATCAAAATGTTGGGTTGGGATTGTGACATGCTGTTCTTTTCCATTTGTGTCAGTAAAACGTAAGTCCACAAACTTAACGCCATTGTCTTGAATGAGTTTCAAAACATCAGTTACTACCATTTTTTTCTCCAGACTAGCATTGCAAATTTATGAGGCAAGTAAAATATCAGATAGATTAAATTGCACCAATACAGATCATAAACAATATGAATGATATGGCATGTTTGAAATGTTGGTGAATCATTGGGTGAACATCACTTAATAACTATTTTATTATTAACTTACTGTCATGTGTCACTTTTTTGTCTTGCAGAATGTTGATCAATTGCTGTTTAATATATGCGATTATACTATATCCATCGTACTAGGAGGAGTACTTGATTTTTGTTGTGTTCAATAGGCTTAGTTTTCAGAGGATTGATATAGCTGGTAATGCTCTTCGTTGCAAAAATAACGGTTTTTCACGTGAATCGCTTCTTCTTTAGGAAGGTGTGTGCCGCAATAGGTGCATTGGACCTTGTCAGCTTCTTTATTCCCAGTATTGTCGTTATTAATATGGGCACTATTTTCTTTGCCCTTGGTATCTTCAATCGGTTGCTCGTCAACATTTGACCAAGTGGCCTTTTGGTAGCTATCGGGAGATATTTCTTCTTTAGTATTGAGTTTTTCGCCGAGGAAAATTTCTTTATAGCTGGCGTAAATTGAAGCGAAAACTGTTGGGATGAGTATAACGAGTCCGGCGCCATATGGCATTAATGCTATTATTGCTAAAATAAACAGTGTGATGCCATAAAGCTGAAAAGGTATGAAGTTTTTCAAGCAGGCAAAGAAACTTCTTTGCATAGCAATAATGGGAGGTATATCATGGAAGATAACCAATAATGGAGAGAACCAGGCGGCCATCATCAGTGGGATAGATAACGTAATGGCAACCAGTGAGGCTGTCAACATGCTATCCATTGCACCCATTAATTCACTGTCATCTACTCTCTTTCCATATAACAGCATATCGGCCATCATAGAGCCGCCAATCATCATGACAACCCCGACTATTAGGACTTGTCCGATTAGATAAATGCCGCCAATGGTTATGAGCGGTGTGGCATTAGTTTTAAAGGCGGCGAATAAATGCACCAATTCTAGTTCTCTGCCTTGGTCAAGTTCTCTGCACCCATACATTAACCCAGCCAGAAAAACGGGTGAAATAAGTGTGAAAATAAATTGCCCTAATAAAGGCATTATCGCCAGAGTAACGGCAATTAGAAGCATTGTGAAACAGGACAATACCCAGACGAGTGGTGCTTTTCGGAACAGATAGAAACCACTCATTATCCATTGCCAGCCATGTTTTGCATTGAGTTGATGAATTTCCATTGATGTTTCTCCAATTAAGTTCTATTCGACATAATTCTTGAATTATTTTTGTATCAAGCCGAATGGTGATGCTTTATATCCAAAGTTGTTTAAGATCGTTCTGATCTGCCAAATGATTTTTAAGTATTTCTTTAAAATGGTTAGGGTCCTTAGCATGTGTGAGTTCACCTGGACGAGGTAAATGGTAATCATACAAGCGAGAAATCCAAAAACGTAATGCGCCAGCACGTAACATTGCAGGCCAGGCTTCATGTTCAATTGGTGTGAGTGGCCGAATGTCGTGATAGGCTCGAATTAGAGGTAATATAAGCTTTTCATCCAATTTGTTATTTTTAGTCATGCACCAGTCATTAACGACAATAGCCAAATCGTACAATAAACTGTCATTACAAGCGAAATAAAAATCAATGACACCACCAATGGAATTATCTGTGAATAAGATGTTGTCACGAAATAAATCTGCATGAATTACCCCATTTGGTAATGTCTTGTTTTGGTGTGATGACTGAAAGCTAATCTCGTCTTCTAATAATATTTGTTCTTCAGCTGTGAGAAATGACTTAATCTCAGGTGCTTTGGCTTGCCACCATTTAAACCCTCGTGGGTTATCCATTTTAATAGGATAGGATTGACCAGCCAGATGCATTTTTGCCAATATTTCACCAACTTTTGTACATTGATTAGCCGTTGGTTCCTCTAGTGATTGACCTGGTAAGCAGGTGACGATGGTAGCGGGTTTGCCATTTAATTCACTAAATAGCGTGTTATCTGACCTTGGAATGGGGGCAGGACAAGGTAGCTTACGGGCAGATAAATGTGCCATAAGATTGAGATAATAAGGCAGTTCCGCATGGGTTAGTTTTTCAAATAGTGTTAAAACAAATTTACCTTCTGTGGTAGTGACAAAATAATTAGTATTTTCAATACCAGAAGAAATGCCTTGTAAGTTAATCAGTTGACCAAGAGCGTAATTTCTCAACCAAAATGAGAGTTGATTGTTGGATACAGGTGTAAAGACAGACATGGGCTAGAAGAAAGAAGCGTAGAAAAAATGCAAAAATAAACGGATGTAATCTGATTATCTCTGCTTTGAGCTTTCATGAGAAAGTTAGAATTCTAGAATACGCCACATAGGGGCGCTAACGTTATTGCCTGGTTCACCTTGGTGTGTATTGATACCCCTACTACGATTTTTCACCAGATAATATGGTAGGCCAATCCGTGGAATTACTTTAACCATATACAGTTCACCATTAATCCGATGTTCTTCTATTATATCTTCTCCGCGTTGGATAATTGTTATCTGTGGTTCCAATTCTGGATCCAATTCAAGTTCAGGTGGAAGCGGTGGTGGTTCAGATAATTCCGGTAAATCGGGTAACTCTGGTATCTCAGGTATAGGTATCAGATCATCTGGTAAATTGGGCTGAGCCAATATGGGTATTGTAAGGCTAAATAATAAGATAAATATTAATCGGTGCATTTCAATTCCCGCTAGATCTGGATCAGTTTTCTATTCTACCTAAAATAGTGGGTGTTGGTTATGGAATCATCGTGTAATCCCAGGTTAAAAGTGTTGATAAGTTTAAAACAATGTTCATTTGGGAAGCAGATTTAAGGTAATCCTTAACTACCAAAAATCACAATGACATAAATTAATATGTCCTTATAGATTAAGTTGAATCTCTCGTTCAGCAGCTGTGGGCTCAAATCCACTGGTTTCATAATACTCAAAGATCGCATTAACGATTTGGTTTGGCTCGTCAATAACCTGAATTAAATTCATGTCTTCTGGTGAAATAAAACCTTCTGTGATTAATACTTTTTTAAACCAATCCAGTAAGCCATTCCAGAATTCTGAGTAAACTAGAATGATTGGTATTTTTCTGGTCTTTCCGGTTTGTACCAGCGTTAATGCTTCCATGAGTTCGTCTAACGTACCAAAACCACCGGGCATGACAACATACGCGGTGGCAAATTTGATAAACATATATTTACGTGCAAAGAAATGTCGGAAGGTTTGACTCACATCTTGGTACGCATTACGGTGTTGTTCATGGGGTAACTGAATATTTAGACCAATACTAGGGGATTTGCCATGGAAAGCACCTTTATTAGCCGCTTCCATAATCCCCGGTCCGCCACCTGAGATTACTGAAAAGCCAGCATCGGAGAGTTGTTTAGCAATCTGCTCCGCTAAAAGATAGTGTGGGTTTTTAGGGTCGGTACGTGCGCTGCCAAATATGCTAACAGCGGGTTGGATTGTATCAAGTCGTTCGGTTCCTTCGACAAATTCTGCCATAATCCCAAATAAGCGCCATGATTCTTTTGCTGGCCAAGTTTTTTCCAGCGAAGTTGTTGTGGCAATGGCAGGTTTATCTTCTAGGCTCATAGGAAATTTTAAATGAAAACATTGTTGTTGGTCGATGGCTCTTCTTACTTATATCGCGCTTTTCATGCATTGCCAGATTTGCGTAATCGTCAGAATGAACCAACGGGAGCAATTCATGGCGTGCTTAATATGTTGCGCCGCTTGCATAAGGATTACCATGCCGATTATAGCGCGTGTGTGTTTGATGCAAAAGGTAGAACTTTCCGAGATGATATTTATGCCGAATATAAATCACATAGACCCCCAATGCCAAGTGATCTTGTGGCTCAGATTGAACCGTTACATGCATGTATTCAAGCTATGGGATGGCCCATTTTAATGATTAAAGGCGTAGAAGCTGATGATGTAATTGGTACATTGGCGAAACAGGCAACTGACGAAAATATGCGTTGTATTATTTCCACTGGCGACAAGGATATTGCGCAATTGGTTAATGCTCAGGTAACACTAGTGAATACCATGAGCAATGAAGTGCTCGATGAAGAAAAGGTGCTGGCAAAGTTTGGTGTAAGACCAGAGCGAATACTTGATTATTTAATGTTAATTGGTGACAGTTCAGACAATATTCCTGGTGTGGAGAAAGTTGGGCCAAAAACTGCAGTGAAGTGGCTGAACCAGTATGATAGTTTGGATAACATCATTGCGCATGCTGACGAAATTAAAGGGGTTGTTGGTGATAATTTACGTGACGCAATTGGCTGGTTTGATATTTCACGGCAGTTGGTAACGATAAAATGTGATGTGCCATTGCCGTTCACCATATCTGAATTAACACTTAAAACACAAGATAAGGTGCAGCTGGCTCAGTTATATGAACGACTAGATATGAAGCATTCGCTACGTGAATTACAACAACAATCGGATACTGCAATTGATAAAAACAGTGCGAATAGAGTGACAGAACAGCGGGTAAATGAGCAGCACTTGATTGGCGCAGATGATATCGTCTATGAAACCATTCTAACTGAGGCCCAACTAGATGCTTGGCTAGCACAATTGGATAAAGCGGCATTGGTTGCTGTCGATACTGAAACCACTGGTTTGAACCCAATGCAGGCAAAATTGGTTGGTATTTCGTTTTGTATTGAGAGCCATCATGCAGCTTATTTACCATTGATGCACAATTACGCTGGTGTTCAACCGCAACTTTCAATTGATTTTGCATTGCAGAGGTTAAAGCCTTGGTTAGAAGATTCAAGTAAGCCTAAGCTGGGTCAGAATTTAAAATATGACAAACATGTTTTTGCTAATCATGGTATCCAGCTCAACGGTATAGCGCATGATACGTTATTACAATCTTATATTCTCGAATCACATCGCCCACATAATATGGACAGCTTGGCACAAAGGCATTTAGATATCAAAACTATCAGTTATGATGAGATGACAGGGAAAGGTGTTAATCGTATTGGTTTTGATCAGGTCGCTATTGAGCCGGCAACACAATATGCGGCGGAAGATGCGGATGTCACATTACGTTTGCACCAAGTTTTATACCCAAATGTTCAGCAAGATGACCGCCTCGAGCGTATCTATCGCGAAATTGAGATGCCTATTCTGAATCTGTTGTTCGAAATTGAGCGCAACGGTGTTTTATTGGACCAGAAATTGCTCTATACACAAAGCCACGAATTGGGTGAGAAGTTACAGTCATTAGAACAACAAGCGTATTCAATTGCTCAGCAGCCATTTAATCTGAATTCTCCAAAACAAATACAGGAGATCTTGTTTAATCAATTGAAGCTGCCTGTAATTAAGAAAACGCCTAAGGGTGTGCCGTCAACCAATGAGGAAGTGTTGCAACAGCTTGCACTGGATTATCCGCTACCTAAAATCCTACTTGACTATCGTAGTCTTGCTAAATTGAAATCCACTTATACTGATAAATTGCCACTGATGGCCGATCAAGCAACAGGACGGGTGCATACAAATTATGCGCAAGCAGTAGCTGTGACAGGGCGATTAACAAGTTCGGACCCCAATTTGCAGAATATTCCGGTTCGCACCAGTGAAGGCCGCAGAATTCGTGAGGCATTCATTGCGCCACCTAATTATCAGATTGTTTCTGCTGACTATTCACAAATTGAACTGCGTATTATGGCGCATATTTCACAGGATGAGGGCTTACTTAAAGCTTTTGCCGCTAGTGAAGATATCCATTGCGCAACGGCCTCTGAAGTGTTTTGTGTGCCACCTGATGAGGTCGATCAAGAACAACGTCGTTATGCTAAGGTCATTAATTTTGGTTTGATATATGGTATGTCGGAATATGGTTTGGCGACTCAGCTTGGCATAGAGCGTAGTGCGGCACGTGCCTATATGGAACGCTATTTTTCGCGTTATCCAGGGGTGGCGGATTATATGCAGCATACTCGGGAGAGCGCCAAGCAAAAAGGGTATGTTGAAACAGTATTAGGGCGTAGATTATGGCTGCCAGAAATTAATAATGCTAATGGAAATAGGCGGCAAGGTGCAGAACGTGCTGCAATTAATGCGCCAATGCAGGGTACAGCTGCTGATATTATTAAATTAGCTATGATTGCTGTGCAAAAGTGGTTAAAGCGAGAAAATTTGCGTAGCAAGCTAATTATGCAGGTACATGATGAATTGGTTCTGGAAGTGCCGCAAGAAGAGGTTTTATTGATGCAAGAAACACTACCAAAATATATGGGTAGTGTTTTGCAATTAGATGTTCCGCTGTTGGTTGAAGTGGGTGTTGGGGATAATTGGGAGCAGGCGCACTAATTTGAGTTGTGCTAGCTTGTTACCTGCTTAATCAATCAACACTTCAGGGCAATATTTTATTTTCGAGTTTCAACTTGCATTAAAGACTCCGCTTCTACAGCGACAACTTCCTTGGTTTTTTTTCTTGGTCGCTTGACCTGTGACAGAGCTTCTTTTTCTACGGTAATTTTTTCTGGTGGGGTCTCGATCATAACTAACCCGCTTTTTTCAAGATCTGGGAGTGCCTGAGGCTCTTGTTGCTTGATTGCTTTGCTGGCTACATCACTAATCTTTAATGATTTATCAGATGCTTTTTTGGTTGTGGGCTTAGATGCTGTTGTATCTGAGCTGGTTTCTAATTCTGATGATTGCTGCTCAGAAGTTTCTTTGGCCTTGGGTGAGGTAGACACAGCGCTTTCTTGTTCATCGGGTATGGGGAGGGTTGATGAGTTTGTATCTTTGACCACTTGCGATGAAGTTGGTGTAGCAGAAGAATCCTGTATTCCAGTTTCAATTTTTTTAGGTAAAGAGCGGTCACGCTGCCTGGTGTTATTACGGCGTCTACGTGGGCGCTTGCGTTCTTCATTTTTAGGCGCGGTATTTTCCTCTGACAGATTTTCTGGCGATGCTGTGGTTGAAGATTCTCCATTAATTGGTGAATTCTCAATATTCACGGATTGTTTTTGCTCAGTTGTTAAAACTCCCTGAGCAGATTGGTCCACATGAATTTCCTCATTATCATTCGTCGATTCTGTAACGAGTTTATTTTGTTTATTACCATTTGTATCTCTATTACGGTTTCTCCCGCGACGATTACGATTTCGCCCACGTTCGTGTACTTGTTTTTCTTTACTTCTTTCAAGAGCCGTTTCAGTCTGTGTTTTGGTTTCTTCTGTACCAGTTGGGCTAAACCAACTGAAGAATTTATCAAGTAGCGAAGTGTCTCGAGATTTTTCTTCTCGAATAGGTGCTGGCTGAGCAGGAGTAATTCCCTGCACGGCGGCTTTCTGGCGTGGTGGCTTTGCGTTGTTTTTTTCAGCAGCCAGCACGGAAGTTTCTTCCTCTGCTTTCTCGACCATTTGATAACTTGGCACGATATCGTTTGCTTTAGATTCGTCATGACGTAAGCGAGAAATGTTGTAATTAGGCGTTTCCATATGAATATTGGGAACTAAAATTACATTGACCTTTAATCGGACTTCAATGTCATGGATTTCTGAGCGTTTTTCGTTGAGCAGATAAGTCGCTACATCAACGGGAAGTTGGACATGAAGTGCGCCAGTATTTTCTTTCATGGCTTCTTCTTGAACAATTCGCAGAATATGTAATGCGGAGGAGTCTGTGCCTCGAATAAAGCCTGTACCATGACAACGTGTGCATGGAATATAATTACTTTCACTCAATGAAGGGCGCAGGCGTTGTCTGGATAACTCCAGCAAACCAAATCTAGAAATTTTTCCAACTTGTATGCGTGCGCGATCTTGTCTTAAGGCTTCGTGTAGTCGCGCTTCAACTTCACGTTGATTGCGTTGTACATCCATATCGATAAAATCAATAACAATGAGACCGCCTAAATCACGTAGTCTCAGTTGGCGTGCGATTTCATCAGCCGATTCCAGGTTAGTGCTAAGCGCAGTATGTTCAATATCAGTGCCTCGAATAGCACGCGCTGAGTTTACGTCAATCGATACCAGTGCTTCGGTATGGTCAATAACAATAGCGCCGCCAGAAGGTAGCGTGACTTGGCGCGAGTATGCTGTTTCAATTTGATGTTCAATCTGAAAACGTGAAAATAAAGGGACGTCATCATGATAGAACTTTAGACGATCAACATTGGCAGGCATGACATGTGCCATGAACTGACATGCTTGTTCGTATATATCACGACTGTCAATTAAAATTTCACCAATCTCGTAATTGAAATAATCACGGATTGCGCGGATGACCAGGCTGCTCTCTTGATAAATGAGGAAAACACCTTCCTGGCTATCGGCTGCTTCTGAAATGGCGCGCCATAATTGTGTTAAGTAGTTTAGATCCCACTGTAACTCTTCTTCAGTGCGGCCAATTCCAGCTGTTCTGGCAATGATGCTCATGCCATCTGGTATTTCAAGATTTACAATGGCATCACGCAATTCATTACGTTCTTCACCAGTTATTCGCCGTGATACGCCGCCACTATTTGGGTTATTAGGAATTAAAACGAGATAACGTCCGGCTAGAGAAATATAGGTTGTTAGTGCTGCACCTTTAGTGCCGCGTTCATCTTTGTCAACCTGAACGATTAATTCTTGTCCTTCTTTTAAGAACTCTTGGATATTGTTGCGTGAGAAGTCAGGTTGATCGCTGAAACACGCAGGAGAAATTTCCTTAAATGGCAAGAACCCATGTCGTTCGCAGCCGTAGTCTACGAATGCTGCTTCAAGACTCGGCTCTAGGCGTGTAATAACGGCTTTATATATATTGCTTTTGCGTTGTTCTTTGCTTGCAGATTCAATGTCAAGGTCAATTAGTTTTTGACCGCTAACAATAGCAACACGCAGCTCTTCTGGCTGTGTTGCGTTAAATAACATTCGCCTCACTGTATTCCTCCCGTGCACTTTTTCACGAGCAGCTTATCAAGTTGGCAGAGTAACTCTGCTTTATTGACCCGTTTATGAAGATATGAGGTCGGTTGTTTTATTTTTCTATAATGTTTATTTATCAATTATTTATTTCTTTTTATTAATGTGTTTTTTGTATTTTGGACTAGTTTATCACTTTTTTTGTATCAAGTTTATTTTTTCTTTTATGCTGAAATGTTCACAATAAAATTTGTTAAACAAATTAATAAGTAGCTGCAATTGTTTGTATACTTTAGGTGCAAAAATCGTTTATATTACTACTGTCTCTTAAGTATTAAGTAGGTAGCATTTTACATTTGCTGTAGTATTTAATTTGTTACGCTTAGCGGTTAATATTGGAACATGTGTTTATGTTAGGTAAGAGCCTAATTTAGATAGAAAGACTATTCTTGCAATAAGATAAGCCCAGGTTGAGAATTATAGGTAAAATAAAGGATATAGGCAAAAGAAATTTGTCAAATACATTAGTTGGTAAGGAATGTATTGATGAAACTTGCAACAATCAACGTATAGATAATTTTTTATTTAAACGTTTCAGAGGTGTGCCAAAAAGCCATATTTACCAAATTTTGCGTAGTGGCCAAGTGCGTGTTAATGGAAAGCGAATTAATGCCAGCTACCGTTTGCAATTGGACGATATCGTTCGAATCCCTCCCATTAAGAAAACTAAAAGCAATGTGTCAAATCCCGCACAGATTGCTCAATCCCAGTTAGTAACTTTTAAGATTATATTTGAAGATGAAGCTTTGCTAGTGATTGATAAGCCAGCTGGAATGGCTGTTCATGGTGGTAGTGGTGTGAGTTTTGGGGTCATTGAGCAGTTGCGCGCACAACATCCTAATTGGAAATTTATTGAATTGGTTCATCGTCTTGATAGAGAAACATCCGGTATATTATTACTAGCCAAGAAACGTGCTGCCTTAGTTGATTTGCATCGACAAATTCGTGAAGGCTTAACAGAAAAGCATTATCTGGTATTGGTTAAAGGTAAATGGCGTAATGCAATACAGCATGTTAAATTGCCATTAAATAAATATGTAACAGCCACAGGTGAGCGACGGGTTGCAATATCAATGGATGCACGTAATATGCAAAAATCTTTGTCAGCTCATACTGTAGTTAGATTACAAAAGGTGTGGAATGATTTTAGTTTGTTGGATGCTGAGCTAAAGACTGGGCGTACACACCAAATTCGTGTGCATCTTGCCCATCTTGGTTTTCCCATAGTTGGTGACGATAAATATGGGGATTTTACGTTGAATAGGCAACTTGCCAGAACAAAGCAACAACCAAATCTTTCACGCATGTTCTTGCATGCCCATACACTCAAATTTATGCATCCGCTATCAGGCGAACAACTGTCTTTGATGGCGCCTCTAAGTATGGATTTGCAAAGATTCGTCAATGGGTTAGATGGTTTATTGGAGCCCGTTTAGTTTTTCTTTATGTCGATATAGAAGATTGTAGGTGATACAATTCTCAATTAGCTGTCTGGATCGATGGTCGTTTGTTTGTTTTTGAACATGGTAAGTAGAACATCCCAGACATTTTCAACAATTTTCTCTTGAGCAATTTCGGTGGGGTGTATGCCATCGGCCTGGAAGAACTCGTATTTATCTCCAAAACCAGCCAATAAGAACGGTATTAATTTCACTTGGTTCTTTTCTGCCAGTTGTGGAAAAATATCTCGAAACTTTTGCGTATAGGTGATGCCATAGTTTGGGGGTAATTGCATGCCAGCAAGTAGCACGGATGTATTATTTTGTTGACACACTTGGATAATAGTTTCTAAGTTCTCGTGGATGGATTCGATGGCGGTACCACGTAACCCATCATTAGCACCGAGCTGTAAAATAACAATATCTGGACGATGTGTTTTTAGTACTTGTTCAATTCGATTGCGCCCACCGAGTGTTGTTTCGCCACTGATACTTGTATTGATCACTTGGTAGGTAGCAGATTCAGACTGTAGGCGGTGTTTTAGTAATTCCACCCACCCGGCTTCTGGTGGCATGCCATGGCTTGCAGACAAGCTGTCGCCAAACACCATAACAGTAACTGTCTTGGTGGGCGCGGCTATTACAGCCTGGACAGTTGTTAATAGGATAATTAGGATAATTAGGAAATTTTTCATGGGTAATAAAATTGTTGATGAGCCTATTCTTTGGACAAGTGCATTAACCAGACAAGTCAGTACAGACGAAGAACAATTAACGATTTTGCAGAGCATAGACTTGCAAGTAAATGCAGGTGAAGCTGTTGCAATTATAGGCGCATCTGGGTCCGGTAAATCGACCTTGTTAGGGTTACTTGCAGGGTTGGATATCCCAACATCAGGAAAAGTTCATTTGGATGGTGTGGATATTTTCAAGCTAGATGAAGATGAGCGCGCAGCTTTACGTGGCAAAGTATTGGGTTTTGTTTTCCAATCATTTCAATTGCTTCCTGCATTAACTGCACTTGAAAACGTTATGTTACCACTAGAATTGGCGGGTGTCAGCAATGCTGAAGTTAGTGCACAAAGATTGCTTGATCGCGTGGGGTTAGCCCTACGTTTGCATCATTATCCCAAACAGCTCTCAGGCGGTGAGCAACAGCGTGTTGCTATTGCACGCGCTTTTGCAACAGCACCCAAGTTATTGCTTGCAGATGAGCCAACAGGAAATTTAGATTCAGCTACGGGTATACAAATTATCGAGCTCATGTTTGAACTTAACCGTGAACATGGCACAACACTAGTGCTAGTTACACATGATGAGGCATTATCACAACGTTGTTCTCGTCAGATACGGCTGGCTGATGGCAAGCTTGTACAGTAATTTTATTCACACCCGTTAGTTTAGGTTAGGCATTTATGATTTTAATACTAATACAGCAAGAAGATTTTTTGTTGTAAGGAATCAATTTTTAATGAATTTTTTTAAGCTTTCTTTTCTAATGCTGCGCCGTGATTTGCGTGCAGGTGAGTTAAATGTCCTGGTTTTGGCATTGGTTATTGCTGTGAGCGGTATGACAACCGTAGGTTTCTTTGCTGATCGTGTTGAAATGGCGCTTTCAAGTGAAAGCAATCAACTATTAGGGGCTGATTTATTGGTTATTTCAAGTCACCCATTGGCTGAAAGTTATAGGGAGCAGGCCCAGAAATTTGATTTAAAAACTTCAACAGTAACCAAATTCCCTAGTATGGTTTTCAATGGGGAAGCTAGTCAACTGGTTGAAATTAAAGCTGTAACAGATGGTTATCCTCTGCGTGGGAAGCTCTATCTTGGGGGTACACGGGAATCACCACAAAATCGTGTGGCAAATATGATTCCTGAGCCAGGTACGATATGGGTTGATGAAAAGTTGATGGTTAGGCTTAATCTAAAGAAGGGAGACTTGCTCGAGATTGGGTCAACTCAGTTGGCTGTTTCTGAGCTGATTATACGTGAGCCTGATCATTCCGTTGGCTTCATGAACATGAGACCACATGTATTGATAAGTGCTGCGGATTTACCTGCTACGGACTTGATTCAACAAGGTAGCCGTATTACCTATCGTTTATTAGTCGCTGGTGAAGCAAGAAATGTTGAACGATACCGTTCTTGGATCGAGCAACGACTTACTACAGCCGAGAGAATAGAGGGTATTCGTGATGCTCGCCCTGAAATTAAGGCCGCATTAGAGCGTGCCGAGAAATTTCTAAGTTTGGCTGCTTTAGCCAGTGTCATATTGGCTGCTGCGGCTATTTCATTAGCAGTACGTCGTTTTACGCTACGCCATCTGGATGGTTGCGCAATTATGCGTAGCTTGGGGGCTAGTCAGGCTGGTTTGTCCCAGATGTATTTGTTGTATTTTGTTACATTGGGTGTCGTTGCCAGTGCCATAGGTTGTCTGCTGGGTTTTGGGACGCAGGAAATATTAACAATTTGGCTCACAGATTTGACTGAAACGGCATTACCTTGGCCCAGTTGGTTGCCAGCCATACACGGTATGTTGATTGGTATGGTGCTGTTATTAGGTTTCGCATTGCCACCTATTCTTAATTTGCGTAGTGTGCCTGCACTGCGTGTATTACGAAGAGATATTGGGCGACCTAATGCACATAGCTTAATTGGTTATTTATCTGGTTTGGCGGCTTTGTCGTTTTTATTTATATGGCAAGCTGAAGATTTGCAGTTAGGTCTCTACTTTGTTGCTGGTTTTATCATCGCAATTGTGGTTTTTGGTTTGCTGGGTTGGCTACTTGTCAGAATGTTGTCTGGATTGCGTCATCAAGCAGGTGGGGCATGGCGTTATGGTTTAGCTAGTATCCACCGGCGGACAATTTCTAGCCTTGTGCAAGCGGTTTCTTTGGGTTTAGGTTTAATGGCTTTGCTAGTGCTGACATTGATCCAGGATGATCTAATCGAAGATTGGAGTACCAAATTGCCACCTGATATGCCCAATCATTTTTTAGTCAGTATTCAGTCAGATCAGTTGCAGCCACTTGAAGCTTTTTTTAGCCGGCATGATATTGACCAGCCATCGGTATACCCAATGGTGCGTGGACGATTAACGGAAATTAACGGTGAAGCGGTTTCGCCAGATGATTATACGGCTGATGCGCATGCCGAAAGACATATTAGACGCGAATTTAATTTATCATGGGCAAGTGACTTGTCCGACGATAACCAGATTGTCAATGGTGCCTGGTGGGGCAATGCAAGCATTGAAGAAGCTGAAATATCTTTTGAAGAAGGGCTTGCCAAGACTATTGGTGTAAAACTTGGTGACCGGCTAACGTATGATATTGCAGGTAGCCCTTTTAGTGCCAAGATTACAAGTTTAAGAAAGGTGGATTGGGATACCTTTCGCGTGAATTTCTTTGTTATTGTGTCACCCGGTTTTCTGGAAGGCTATCCGGTTAGTTATGTTACCAGTTTTTATGTTCCTCCGGCTAAGACCGCGATGATACATGAGCTGGTTAGAGAATTTCCGAATATTTTGGTTGTCGATGTGGCTGTGGTTATTAACCAGGTTCAGCAAATGATTGGTCAGGTATCTCAGGCCATAGAGTTTGTTTTTCTGTTTACGTTATTGGCTGGATTTGTAGTGTTATATGCGGCGATTGCTTCTACCCAGGATGAACGTATCTATGAAGCAGCAATCTTCCGTACACTTGGCGCCAAACGGGAACAATTAACACGTGCCTGGGCTGCTGAATTTGCCATTTTAGGTGGATTGGCGGGTTTGTTTGCGTCTGCGGGTGCCAGTGCATTAGGCTATGCGGTTGGGCATTATGTTTTGCATCTAAATTACACGGTTAACCCGTGGATTTGGGTTACGGGTATTTTTGTTGGTGTTATCGGTGTGTTAGTGGCCGGTATGATGGGCACGCGTTCGACACTAACAACCCCGCCACTATTAACATTGCGTAAGATTGGGTAGCATTTGTGACGACCATTATTCCTTCGGCATCTATTCTTGGTTCGCAATCACCCAAACTTAAATTTCTGCCGCCTCTAAACCTCTATATTCATATTCCCTGGTGCTTAAAGAAATGCCCTTATTGTGATTTTAATTCACATGAGATTCGTGCGGAGAATGTTCTTGTGCCAGAAGATGAATATGTGGCAGCACTTATTCGTGATCTGGAAGCAGCTTTGCCGAATATTTGGGGACGACGGTTAAATGGTGTTTTTTTTGGTGGCGGTACGCCGAGCTTATTTAGTGCTGAATCTATCGATAGGATCCTCACAGCGGTAAGAATGTTATTGCCATTAGAACATTTTGCTGAAGTTACATTGGAAGCGAACCCGGGCACCTTTGAAGCACAA
Organism: Nitrosomonas sp.; assembly: GCA_029881855.1. Taxonomy (GTDB): domain Bacteria; phylum Pseudomonadota; class Gammaproteobacteria; order Burkholderiales; family Nitrosomonadaceae; genus Nitrosomonas. Next base: position 17,806 of record JAOULU010000004.1, read on the forward strand.
AAATTTTCAGACTTTCATGCGGCAGGAATTAATCGACTATCCATCGGTATTCAAAGTTTTAATGACCAAAAATTGCAAGCATTGGGGCGCGTGCATGATGGTGACGAAGCACGCCGTGCAGTCGATATCGCGTTGGGAATCTTTGACAATATCAATTTGGATTTAATGTATGCTTTGCCGGGCCAAACGGTTGATGAAGCGCAAGCAGATATCGAACTGGCTTGTTCATTGGGTGTCAATCACCTTTCTGCCTATCATTTAACACTAGAACCCAACACTTTGTTTTATCGCTATCCTCCCGAATTGCCAGATGATGAGCAATCAGCTGCCATGCAGGAAATGATTGAGCAAACCACCGCGCAGCATCACTACCAAAATTATGAAACCTCTGCATTTGCACAGTCTAAAAAAGAATCGCAGCATAATCTGAATTATTGGTTATTCGGTGATTACCTGGGTATTGGTGCAGGCGCGCACAGCAAAATCA
>JAOULU010000150.1 GCA_029881855.1 Nitrosomonas sp.
GTATTTATTAGTGGTGGCGGTTGTTCTGGTTTTCAGTATGGATTTACATTTGACGAGTCAGTTAATGACGATGATACGATTCTTGAGAAAAACGGGGTCAAACTATTGGTTGATGCAATGAGCTTCCAATACCTCATTGGCGCTGAAATTGATTACCAGGAAAACATACAAGGCGCCCAATTTATCATTAAAAATCCTGGCGCCACAAGCACCTGTGGATGCGGCTCTTCTTTCTCAGTCTAGCCACCATAAAATCAAAATAATTATAGGCCTGGGTAAATTGCACCTAGTATCCGCTCTCCTTTAGCGCCAGTAACTGCAGACAAATTAGCCGGCTTGCCTAGTATCGCCTGTTGCGCCAGCCAAGCAAAAGCATAAGCTTCCACCCAATCTGCGGCAACACCCAACTCATCCGTCAGCGATACTTTTCTATTTGGAAGCGCTTCTCTCAAGCAATCGATTAGTAACCTATTATGCGCACCACCACCACATATATAGATTTCACTTGCACTAGCACAATACTTATCTATTGAATCAGCAATAGTTGTGACCGTTAGTTGTAGCAATGTTGCCTGAACATCCTCCACAGCTTCATCACCTGATAAATAATCATCTAGCCATTGGATATTGAATAAATCCCTTCCTGTACTCTTAGGTGGCGGGAGTGTAAAAAAATGGGTGGTTTCATGAAGTTTCTTAAGTAAGTCACCAATAATCTTACCCTGAGCCGCCCAATCTCCATTCTTATCGTATACCTGCCCTGTATGGCGTAAACACCACGCATCCAACAACAAGTTGCCGGGACCGCAATCAAAACCTGCCACAGCCTGATGACCAAGGCCAAGACTAGTAATATTTGCAATACCGCCAATATTAACAATCACACGTGAAACATCTACGCTTCTGAAGATTGCTTGATGAAAAGCCGGAACCAGAGGCGCGCCTTGCCCACCTGCTGCAATATCACGGCTTCGAAAATCAACAACTACTGTAATTTGGGTTAATTCAGCCAATAATGCTGCATTAACAAGTTGTATCGTATATCTTTTCTCTGTTTCTGGGCAATGTCGTACTGTCTGCCCATGACAACCAATTGCGACCACTTGTTGAGGCGAAATTTTACTTTGCTGTAATAAACCGATGACCGCTTTAGCATAAAGCTGGGATAGCTGGTTGCTCAATAGTGCCGCACGATTAAGCTCATCATCACCGGGTTGATGTAATGCCAATAACTGCGAACGCAGTGTTTCATCATATGGCAAAAAAAAGGTCTTTTGTAGTACAGGAGACGGCCCACTAAAATCCGCCAAAACAGTATCAATACCATCCAGGCTCGTACCTGACATAACACCGATATAGTAAGCAGGTTTCAAATGTAGAACGACCCTCTGGAATCTAGTTCAGAGCAGCAAAATGGATATTACGCATAATGTTTAGACGTGCCACCAATGACTTAGTCTCATTATGAAAATTATTCAAATCTCTTTTAGTAATGGGTGGTGCAGGTGGCAAGATTATTTTTGAAGGATCACGTTGCACACCATCTATTCGCAATTCATAATGCAAATGTGGTGCCGTAGCCATACCTGTTGCACCGACATAACCAATAACATCACCCTGGGAAACACGTGATTTCTTACCTAACCCTTTAGCAAATCGGGAAAGGTGTCCGTATGCTGTTTCATACTTACCATTATGTTTGATAATAATGATTTTCCCATAACCTTTTTGTGTACCCGCAAAGGAAACAACACCATTAGCTGTTGCCTTAACAGGTGTACCCGTAGGTGCCGCATAATCTATCCCTTTATGTGCACGCCACTCTTTTAACACTGGATGATAGCGTGAATTTGTGAACCCTGAGCTAATACGGGAAAATGTCAGCGGCGAGCGCAAAAAAGCTTTACGAAGACTCTGTCCATCAGGTGTGTAATAACCGCCATCACCATTTGATGATTTGAAATATACGGCATGATGCGCTCTACCATTATTCACAAACTCAACGGCTAAAACTCGCCCATTTCCAGCATGTTCTCCATTAAGATCCTGTAATGTTTCGTAGACAACGGTAAAACGATCACCTTCTCTAATATCCCGATAGAAATCGATATCTGAGGCAAATATTTCAGTAACCTGCCTGGCTACATTAATAGGGATACCTGCACTATCAGTCGCGCCAAATAATGAACTCTTAACAACGCCAGATTTCATATGAATCTGTGAATCTAATTTAATGGTACGCTCAGACATTTTAAATGCCTGATCAACCTTTTCCATCAAAAACAGCTCTTCATTGCCAAAGAAATAGCGCAGCATTAACAACTCACCACTTGCTGCTGTTTGTGCATAAATTATTTTACCAGGTCTTAATTGACGCATTGCCCGACTATCTCGTGCTGCATGCAAGAAATCTACTGTATCCTGTTTTCTAACACCTAATCGGCTCAAAATTGCTGCGATGGTATCGCCACGACGAATGCTTTCCTGGCGCCAGAAAGTCTGATGGGGTTGCGTTTCTATAAAGATATCTGGAATGGACAGATCTCGGATAATTTCTTCCATCTGCATATCTTCCAGCAAATGTGAATTAGCTGAAATACCAAATGCTGTAAGAATACCAAATAATGGTATGCTGGATATGACGATCAACCAACGTAATGTTTTTTTTGTTAGTCTAGACGACATTTGTACTAGAATTTTATATTTACTGAGGATCGGCATAAATAGCATAATGAGTATGTATCTCCTGTCAATTCTAGATAGTAATAAGTCTACCATGAATATCAGCTAACTATGTACTAAGGTACAATTACAAAATTAATAAAATGTCAGATGCTATATCGTCTAAAGCCCCAGAAACTTAAGTTGAATAAGAATATTTTTATCTATTGTGAACAAATCAATTCAAACACACCTTGAAATTATAAAACGCGGTTGTCATGAACTACTAGTAGAGAAGGAACTTGAAACTAAGCTTGTTTCCGACCACCCGCTGAGAATAAAAGCCGGATTCGACCCAACTGCTCCAGATTTACACTTGGGGCATGCTGTTTTATTGAACAAATTACGGCAATTACAAGATATGGGTCATCATATCCTTTTTTTAATCGGCGATTTTACTGGCATGATCGGTGACCCGAGCGGAAAGAATGCCACGCGTCCCCCGTTAACCCGTGAACAGGTTGCCAAAAATGCAGAATCCTATACCACCCAGGTATTTAAAATACTCAAACCAGAACAAACTGAGATTGTCTTTAATTCAACCTGGATGAATGAATTTAACGCAGCAGACTTGATTAAACTGGCTGCCACACATACCGTCGCACGTATGCTCGAACGAGATGATTTTGATAAACGCTACCGGAACAATCAAGCTATTGCTATTCATGAGTTTCTATACCCACTCATACAAGGCTATGACTCTGTGGCACTCAAAGCCGACCTTGAACTTGGTGGCACTGACCAGAAGTTTAACCTCCTGATGGGGCGAGAACTACAAAAACACTTTCAACAACCCCAACAATGCATACTAACCATGCCATTATTGGAGGGACTTGACGGTGTTAACAAAATGTCGAAATCCTTGAATAATTATGTTGGTATTACAGAAAGCCCCAAAGAAATATTTGGCAAATTAATGTCTGTCTCCGACGAGTTGATGTGGCGTTATATTGAATTACTGTCTTTTGTCTCAATCGACACCCTACAAAAATGGCGGCAAGAAGTTGAAGCAGGACGAAACCCTCGGGATATCAAAGTAACCTTCGCCCAGGAAATTGTTGCCCGTTTCCATAGCCAGCAAGATGCTGAAGAAGCCTTAATTGACTTTGAAACACGTTTTAAACGTGGCGCAATACCCGACGACATTCCTGAGATCACCATTCAGTCCAATGGCAACGCATTACCCCTATCACAATTATTAAAACAAGCCGGACTCACTAGCAGCACCAGTGAAGCAATGCGTATGATTGGTCAGAGCGCTGTCAAAATAAATGGTGAGAAAGTAGAAGATAAGGCAACCAAAATACCTTGCGGAGAAACTATCGTGATTCAGGTTGGAAAGCGTAAATTCGCTAAAGTGAACATTTCTGCATAGCTTTCGCCCAACCAGGATTGACGCATGTTGGTTTTTAGGCAATAAAACAACAAATGACTAGCACCATATAAAGAAGCAAGCTATAATCTCTGGCTAAGCTAGGTTTGGATGTGATGTAATCTATTTTTCTTCTAGCTTCATCGTTCCTGGCCCCCTTGTCAATTTCAATTTTTTATTGGGAATGCAGTAGATAAAAACCCGGTTGGCGGCGATGCTTTATATACGCCAGCAGCTCTTTACTTTGCTCGATTAATTTTTCCCAAGCTGTCATCTCTGCTTGCGTGTATCTTTTTCATTTTTTTAGGAAAATAACGTGTCATTTGAAGACCTATTGTTACACCCTCATATTATTAAAGCACTTGACGAAGCAGGTTACAAATCCCCCACTCCAATACAAAAACAAGCCATACCCGAATTACTAGCCGGTTTTGATGTTATGGCATCCGCGCAGACCGGAACAGGAAAAACCGCTGCATTTATGCTGCCCGCATTGCATCGTTTAGCGACACCATCAAATGTACGAAGCCGCGGACCACGTGTTTTGGTATTAACACCCACACGCGAACTGGCACTGCAAGTATCTGAAGCCGCCAAGAAATACGGCAAGTATCTACCCCGCACCAAAGTAATCAGCATCCTAGGTGGCATGCCATACCCGCTGCAAAACAAACTATTATCTCAACCGGTAGATATCCTTGTTGCCACACCAAG
>JAOULU010000151.1 GCA_029881855.1 Nitrosomonas sp.
TAATCCCGATAAATTCCATTTTAGCTTGTTGTACTGGATCATATAAGGTGTTTCAGTTGTTTTTATGGATGTAATATCACAATACATTGATTTGTTCATGTTTCTTTCTGTTATTCCTATAACAGGGTCGATATTATTTAGCTTATGCTGGAATAATTGATATTAGGTCATAATATGTACCGTAACTCAATAATATAAAAGGTTTATACTCATAACATGATTAATTAGTTTGATAAATAATGTTTGATTTATTCCCCCTATATATCTTTCCGGAAGGTAGTTTGTCTGCTTCAGTTATTACGACTGTGTGGGTGGGTGTGCTGGTTGTTGCATTCTTTAACTTGCGTCTAGGCTGGATGTTAACGGGACTAGTCGTTCCTGGTTATATTGTACCGTTGCTGATTGCCAAGCCATGGGCCGCAAGTGTAGTGCTCATGGAAGGTGTTATCACTTATTTTCTGGTGTGGTTGTGTACCGATTTTTCATCACGTTGGGGAAGATGGAGTAATATTTTTGGGCGTGATCGTTTCTTTGCATTGCTATTAGTCAGCGTAGCTGTACGAATTACTATGGACGGTTGGTTATGGCCAATTTTTGGTGAAATAATCAATAATGAATTTGGCATACAGTTTGATTATCGCAATAATTTGCATAGCTTTGGTTTGATTGTTGTCGCACTAGTCGCTAATCAATTCTGGAAAACTGGACTCGTATACGGTGGTACATCGCTACTAATTACACTTGGAACGACATTCTTTTTAGTCCGGTATGGATTAATGGAATTGACCAATTTTAATTTGAGTAGTTTGAGCTATATGTATGAGGATAACGCCACATCAATGCTCGCAAGTCCCAAGTCATACATTATTCTGATTACGACAGCGTTTCTCGCCTCACGTATGAATTTGCATTATGGTTGGGATTTTAATGGCATTCTCATTCCCGCATTGTTTGCCATGCAATGGTATCAGCCCCTTAAAATAGCAACTTCTTTACTTGAAGCGTTTGTGATTCTGGGTGTGTCGACGTTCTTGCTGAGTTTACCAATTTTTAAACGCATTACTATGGAGGGTGGGCGCAAGCTACTGTTGTTTTTTAATGTGAGTTTTGCTTATAAAATGATACTAGGCTATGTTTTAGTTTGGTATATGCCAGAGATTAAAGTGACGGATGCCTTCGGTTTTGGTTATTTGCTGGCAACTTTAGTGGCAATTAAAATGCATGAAAAAGATATCGCCGCTAGGCTTTCTCGTGCATTGCTACAGACATCATTAACTGCGGTTTTTTTCGCCAGTCTTATCGGGTTTTCTTTAACATTCTTGCCGCAATTGTGGACATGGCAGGCTGCGGAGAGTCAGCGCTATACTAATACAATAGCAGCTATAACACAGCCAGCACTTCAGTTGAATGATGTAATGGGTCAGGATAAAGTTAATATGTATCGCCATAGAGTTGACGATAATATTCTGGTGCCGTTACCTCAACCACATGAAATAGTAGAGTTTGTTAAAGCGGTGCAACTATTGACAGCCTATAGCCAAGATAACGATGCACATCAACTAAGTGATGCCAGGGCGTTATTGGATAAAATAGGTTATCGTGTTGATTTAGTAGAAGAAACTTATCTTTATATACAAGAATTGCTCCCTCGCCGTGGTTGGGGGAGTTATATCATTAACTTGCAAGCAGAAAGTGAACTGGTGGTTGAGGTGCCTGCGCCGCTTGATGAGCGCGGGACAATGGAAGCAGGAGCCAGGATATTTACTACGATGCATGCAAAGGCACTTGCTGTAGCAGGCTCATATCGGCGTATCAATATTGATGGGACATCGGATGTGTTGGCAAACCACCTGACGTTATTTCATGCATTTCATCGTACGATGGCACGTAATGATGTGGTGCAAATTCGGGGTTATGATAGAGAGAGAACTCGAGAATCAGGTGGCTTGTGGCGCCAACAAGTTTCTTTGGAATCGGCTCATTTGCCCAGTGTTATGTGGGTAAAAAACGCATTGCCACCTGGTTTAAAACTGGGCTTGTTACGATCATGGGTAGGCGGTCTCTCGTTGGAATGGGGCAGTACACCATTTACAAATCTTCAACGTGATGTGACCCGTACGGGCTTTGCTGAATTGGTGTTAGATCAGAAGCATTTACGTAAAATATTGTTCCGGTCACTTATTTCGGAAAGTGAAATTATTGTGCAGGAACACACACAACGAATTGACGGGTATTTGCAAGATTGGTTGCTAAGTAGTAAAAGTGGCATTGCTGACAGTGGTACAAACCTTTATGTTCCACCAAAGCTTGAAGAGCTTTTATTCTTAGATGAAGAAGTTTTAACACCGTTGCTTAGGTTGATAAGTACCGAATTCAATCACGATGGCTGGTCAACAGCTGGAAAAGAAGAGTTAAGGACAGTTGATTCGGCAGCTAGAGTGATGGGTTATCAAATTATTCAATATCGACATAAAGAATCTGGGCAAAATTATTTATTATTATCAGAACAGGAAGATCTTCTAAAACGTCGTTATTGGGGAAGTTACGTTTTTCGTCTAGGTGCAAGTTATCCATATGTGGTTCAGGTTCCGCGACCAAATTTTGAAATTAACAGTTTTGAGTATGGAGTATCGTTATTTGAAACATTAAAAGCTAAGGCCATTTATATTGCAGGCGCAAGTCCCAATACAAATTTGGATAAAAGTGCTGATTTGATTAGATCAGAGAATAAACTTAATGTTTTTAATTTAGTTAATCAGGTGGTTATGCGTGAATCTCATGAAGAGCGGCTGTTGGTTGTTCAAAGCAGAGCATTTGCTATTCGTCCTGAGGTAGCAGCCCCGACAGTTGATGCTTTACTTGCTGTTGATAGCGGTGCGTTAACTAAGGAAGCCTTAAGTCCATTACAACAGAGTTTATTGAAACAAATTGAGCATCATGGCTTGCGCAGTAGAGTTGTAGATGGTTCATTAGAAACAGCTGGTTACGAGGTTGGCTATTCGCCGCAGGCACAATATTTAAAACAATCGGCGAATAATGAGTTTGCAATCCTTTGGTTATCTCCATTGATACGCGCAAATTTTCAACAGCAAACTGAAAATCGTCTCATATTTTCACATTTTAATACACTTGAAATCAATTCGTATGAACTAGCGCTTTTTTCCAAGCTGGCTTATGAATCAACATTAACTGATTCAAGGCAAATACCATCTGCACTACGTACTAAGCTGTCAGCATATATTGAATCACCAAATATTGTCACTTTATCAATCATTGTATCAACTTGGTCAGACTATAAGTTTGAGCGATTAATTGATACTGATTCTAAGCAAGCATTCTTGTTGATTTATTTGCCGACAGGTGAATTGGCATTAGTTGTTAATTTAATGCCCATGCAATTAGACAAGAAAAAAGAGATTGGAACACGATCTATTGTACGTCCAGAGGTGATGGATTTCATAGAAACACGTGGCGCTTGGCTTGAATTTAGAGGTAACGATGGGGAAACGTGAACGCTTACTATTTTTCATTTTTCTTGTGATTTGTATTGCCTGGGGGGGGTATACAGCTGTCCAGTCATTGCCAAAGTGGTCTGGTGCAAGTGATCAAGTCATGCAAGAAAGAATAGCAGTGTCAGACCCATCAATTACATATATATTGAAAAAAACAGAACCCAATTGGCTTGAATTCAAATTGCCTGCTGCTACAGATTTTATACGTATTGTTAGTAATGCTAGTTTACTTTTATCATTGCCAACTGAACCTGATGACACCTGGCAATATGCATTTCGCTATCAGTTGGTTGGTAAGAATGGTGAGGTTTTATTAGAGAATATTTATCATAAGCGAACTGGCGTGAAAAAAATTGCCGGTAAATATTCAGGAGAAACTTTCAGCCCAGTTTTTTTTCTTAGTGACCAGTTAACGCCAGCAAATGGTCAGGTAATGTTACTAAACTTAGTGCAAGGCGCAGATAAATTGCGCATTAGTCTAGATAGGACAGATTCGGCTATTCAAGATGTAGTCATTCGTGCCTCATACTATGAAAAAACGCAGCGTTATAAGCTTGATTCGCTGTGGAAACGAATGTCTGACAAAAGGAAAGCAGTGCTAGCTGAAGGGAATATATATTCCTTTAATATGTTAACGCCGCAAGAAAGAAGAAATATTTTGTTAGCGTTACAACGCCCATTAAGTCCGACGGGTGTAGAAGGCTATTCATATGATTCTAGGATGCTTTATACGATTAAAGAATATGATGAGACTCAGGTTTATGAGCCGATAGCTTCTAAGGGAATTATAGTAGATGCACATTTTCGCGGTGTGATCCCTATTCCTGAGCAGGGTGGTAGCGTGTTGTTAAAATTTTCACCAACTTGGGGTGATCTAATTGAAACGACACATCAACCCATACAAGTTAAGTGGTATGGCAGACAAGTGAACGAGCGTACTCAGTATGAATTGGATTGGAATGGTCAATCAATGCAATATGAGCAGCATTTTGATGGTGGTTTAATTGAAATTACCAGTAACGCAAATATTTCAGTTCGTGCATATCTTCTTGATGCTAATGAGGCAGAAGAGATTACCCCGGAGAATAGGTATATAAGAGGGTATCTGGCACAAGAAAACCTATTTGTTGAATATCCAGTTGTGCATTCAGGCAAGGATTCAGCACCTTTCCGATTAGATTTCCGTTATATTATTTCTTCAGCGTTAAC
>JAOULU010000152.1 GCA_029881855.1 Nitrosomonas sp.
ATGAGTGGTGAGTGCGTGCACCTCTTTTGCCGCTTTGCGTGCTGCCGTTTTTTTAATACGCCACACTGGGATACGAGACGCCAGTGCATCAGCTATGCTGCTACGTAGTCCTATCGTGGCAGGTATGACATACTGGGGATAGGCAGACATTAATTCTTCCAGGTGACGAACATGGCGCGGATTACGCGCATCAACCTTGCATGGCACCATACCCATAAAAGCCAAATTAGGATTTGTTTTACGTATATGCCCAATTGTCGTCATCATTTTTTTTATTCCCTGGATAGAATAAGTTTCCATTTCAATCGGTGACAATACATAGTCTGCGACGCAAAGCGCAGTAATAAGATTAACGCCAATAGATGGCGCCGTATCAATTAACGCAACATCAAAACCACACGTATCAAGTGTATTGATATTATCGTTAAAGATAGTGAGTACCTCTGAAATTTTGCGTTTCTCAATATCAGACATTTTCACATCTGAGCCAATCAATTTTAATAATGGTTCTTTAGGCAAGTTATGAAACAAATTAGATAATGCTTTGCCATTTTTCTCATACATCTGGCTGCTATTAAAACCGCTTGCATATTCTTGTAACGTAAACGATGCATTTGCCTGAACATCCAGATCAAGCACAACAACTCTTAGACCTCGCTCCATAAAATCCAGCGCTAAATTCACTAAGGTTGCTGTTTTGCCGACGCCTCCTTTCTGGTTGGCTGTGACTAATGTCTTCATCTATTTTTTTCAATATACCGAATCGGATCAAAAAGCGTCGTAAAACCGACGATTGTATATAGCAATGAAAGATAGCCCAAAAAACCCCATCCGGCATTTACATCTGGATTATCCCAGTTATAGATCATGACAAAAAATTGGAAGAAGACGGCCATGCCAAACAACCAGGTGACAAAACCATTTTTAAGAATGGCTCTGAAAATCACGACTGACCAGAACCAGAAATGAAAAGGAATCTCCTTTTATTATTTTTAGTTACTTTATTTTGAGTAGAGGCCTTTTTATATTTATGTTGTGGAAAGTTAATAACATTTGTCATTATTGACCTCATAATATATGGTATGACTAAAGAAACGAATCATTAGCATTTCAATATAATGGCAGTATATATTAATTAAGCAAAATGTCAACTGATTATGCTTTACATATTTTTTCTAGCCGATTTTAATTAATTAAAGTTATTGATCATAATCATGCGCCATGTTTTTGTTTTTATATGTCATTAGCGATGTATAATGACAAATTGTCGCAGTTTAGCGGCTAAACAAATATTCTTAAGAACGTTTCATCAAAAGGTCAAGTCGTTTTGTACAATCAGATTCTTCTAACAAACATTTTGCGTATTCTTGAAGAATTGGGCGTAACCAAAAAAGAATTAGCAGAAAGAGCAAATATATCTTTATCATTTTTATCTGATCTTACCAATGATAAAGCAAATCCATCTCTCCGGATTATGGAAGCCATTGCTGATGCTTTAGAAACACCCCTTCCCGTGCTTTTAGAGTTAACCAATCTTAATAAAGAAGATTTAAATAAACTTATGGCGGGTAAGCCCAAAACAAGTCTGCCCGATGGATTTTCACGTGTATGTGCAATCCTTAACGAGTACCAGGCATACCAGGTCAAGCAGTGGGATGCCGAAAATAAGAAATATTTACCTTTAAAAAAAAGAGGGAAAACAAAAAAATAAAAAAACTATTGCAATAAATTAGTTTTCGTTATATCGTTTTGTCCAATTAGTTTTATTGATTGGATAGAAACCATGTCAGATGTAGAACCGAATTGTTTGAATATCAAAGAACGGGCAAAAAACAAACTCGCTCGCGACATGGGGCCATTGTTAATCAACGCGCTGAACGACCCCAAAACGGTCGAAATCATGGTCAACGCCGATGGCCGCATCTGGCATGAGAAGCTCGGCGAATCGATGAATTGTATCGGTGATCTACGCCCAGCCCAGGCTGAAGCCATTATCAAAACAGTGGCCGGGTTCCACAGCAAAGAAGTTACCCGATATAACCCAATTATCGAAGGCGAATTCCCACTCGACGGTTCACGCTTCGCAGGCCAACTCACCCCTATTGTCACCTCCCCTACTTTTGCCATCCGTAAAAAAGCCATCGCTATATTTACGCTCGCACAATACATAGAACAAGACATCATGACACTGAAACAGTGTCAACGAATACAAGAAGCGGTAAGCGCGCACCGCAATATCCTGGTGATTGGTGGTACCGGTTCCGGAAAAACCACCCTTGTTAACGCCATCATCAATGAAATGGTCGAGCAAGACCCGGACGAGCGCATTTTCATTATTGAAGATACCGGCGAAATTCAATGTGCTGCTGAGAATTTTGTGCAGTACCACACGACACTCGATGTGTCGATGACCCAATTACTCAAAACCACATTACGCATGCGCCCCGACAGAATACTGGTGGGCGAAGTCCGTGGACCGGAAGCACTGGATTTATTGGATGCGTGGAACACTGGGCACGAAGGCGGTGCGGCTACCTTACATGCCAATGATGCACTGTCTGGACTGGCCCGTTTAAAGTCACTCATTACCCGCAATAAATCAGCACCCAGTGATATCGAAACACTGATTGGCGATGTGGTGCATTTGGTGGTGCATATATCGCGTACACCTACTGGACGCCGCGTCCAAGCAATCATTGAAGTCCAAGGCACCAAAGGAAGCGGTCAATACCGTATCAAAAAACTTTAAATCAAGAATCGTCAAAGGAAGTTCCCCATGAAACAAAATGCAACATGCCACGTTTTTAGTTTTTCTCTGTTTAGTCTGGTCTCAATCATTCTCTTAGTACCCGAAACTGCGTTCGCTGCGATAGGTGGCGGCGGTAATCTACCCTATGAACCTTGGTTAGTCACATTAAGAAATTCAGTGACCGGCCCTGTGGCGTTCACGCTGGCCATTGTCGGCATTGTTGTTGCTGGTGGTATTTTGATCTTTGGTGGCGAATTGAATGCGTTTTTCAGATCACTCATTTTTATCGTGCTGGTGATGGCATTATTGATCGGCGCACAAAACATCATGACAACGCTGTTCCAAGGCGCAGTCATACCGGCACCCGCTAGTAATGAGTTGTTACTCATAGACGCCGATAAGCCAAAACCATTATTGACGCCAAATGAGAGGCTAGAATAGTCATGGCGTTGCGCACGGTAGCGATCCGGCGATCAGGTAACCGCCCGAACCTGTTCATGGGCGGCGACCGGGAATTGGTGATGTTCTCAGGACTATTGGCGTTTGCGTTGATCTTCAGTGCGTTTGAATTACAGGCCACGATATTCGGCATCATGCTGTGGATCTTTGCTTTGTTTGCCCTGCGCTTAATGGCCAAGCATGATCCGCAACTGCGCCAGGTCTATCTGCGCCACCGCAGATATAAATCCTATTATCCAGCGCGTAGTACCCCTTTTTATATCAACACCCAAACACAGGCCGAACAATACCGATGATAGCGAGTATTACGATACTCATATCAAGCAGTGGTGCGCTATTGTTATTTATTCTGTTTATGCGCATCCGCGCGGTTGAGAATGAAGTCAAATTAAAGAAACATCGAAGTCAAGATGCCGGTTTTTCTGATCTGCTGATTTACGCGTCAGTAGTTGATGACGGGATCATTGTCGGCAAGAATGGCGCACTCATGGCGGCCTGGATTTATCAAGGCGATGATACGGCAAGCAGCACCCATTCAGAACGCGAGTTTGTCTCTCAGCACATCAATAATGCGTTACTGCGATTAGGTTCCGGTTGGATGATCCATATCGATGCCGTGCGCAAACCCGCACAGGGTTATTCAGCAAAGGGTCTTTCGCATTTTCCTGATGCAGTGACAGCAGCCATTGATCAAGAACGGCGTAACCTTTTTGAGCGACTCGGCACCTTATACGAGAGCTACTTCGTGCTGACCGCCACCTACTTACCGCCAGCACTGGCACAGCGCAAGTTCGTTGAATTGATGTTTGATGATGATACCGATGCACCGGGTCAAGCGGAGCAAACCCGGGGTCTGATTAATTATTTTCAGCGTGAATGCGCCAATATTGAATCACGCTTATCTGCGGCGATTAAACTATCGCGGTTATGCGGCAATAAAATCGTCAATGAAGACAATTCAACGCTCACCCATGACGAATTTCTGCAATGGTTACAATTTTGCATAACCGGCCTTGATCATCCAATCGTGCTGCCTAAAAACCCGATGTATCTGGATGCACTCCTAGGCGGTCAAGAAATGTGGGGCGGAATCGTGCCTAAAATAGGCCGTCATTATGTACAAGTCGTCTCGATTGAAGGTTTTCCGCTTGAATCTTCACCGGGGCTACTCAATGCCATTACAGAATTGCCATGCGTTTACCGCTGGTCATCGCGTTATATTTTCATGGACAATCATGAAGCTGTTGCGCACTTAGAGAAATTCCGCAGCAAATGGAAACAAAAAGTGCGTGGATTCTTTGACCAGGTATTTAATCTGCAGAGCAGCGCAGTTAATGAAGATGCCGTGTCGATGGTCAATGATGCGCAATCGGCAATTTCAGAGACCAATAGTGGCTTGGTTGCACAAGGTTACTATACCAGTGTCGTGGTACTGATGGATGAAAGCCGGGAGGCATTAGAAGCCTACGCCTTACAAATTGCCAAGGCAATTAATCATCTGGGGTTTACCGC
>JAOULU010000005.1 GCA_029881855.1 Nitrosomonas sp.
TTAGTACATCATCGAGTCGCGCTGCCGCCCAGCCGAAATTTTGATAACGCGCATTACGATAACCCCACATGGCATCCAATGTGTTGACTAAGCGGTAAGCGATGGCACCTGGTGCACCAGCAACGATGAACCAGAAAATAGTGGCAAAAATGGCATCATTACCATTTTCTAATACCGATTCGATGGTGGCTTTAGCGATGTCACCTTGTTCGAGCTGGCTGGTGTCACGGCTCACCAGCATGCTGACTTGATGACGTGCATCGGGTAAGTTGCCAGCGATTAATGCGTTTTGCACGTGTTTGGCGTGAACACCAAGGCTTTTCCAGCCGATGGCGAAGTAGAGCAACAAAATGTCTAGTGTCCAGTGCCAAGGCAGTGATTGCATCATGACGATCAATGGAACCAGTAACAATAAAACAGCGATCAGACCATGTAGGGCGCTATCCGCAAAAAGCCAGTGTTCGACCATTTTTGCGAGATTGCCGAAGCCAACCAGTGGATGGAAATGGCGCAATTCATCTAGCCAATAATCGAGTAACAACGCGGCAAAAATAATCAGCGTGATGCTCATGGATCAGTATCGCCCCAAGTATTGTGAAATAGCAGGTCTTGCAATGGTTGTTCTTCTGTCCAGCCTTCTTGTACCAGCATCGGGGCAGAATAAAATTCAGCAACATGACCCAGACACAATATCGCCACGGGTTTGCTGCCGGTGGGCATAGTGAGCAATGCGGCAAGTTCGCCAGGGTCGAATAACGACACCCAGCCCATCCCCAATCCTTCTGCACGCGCGGCTAACCAGAGGTTTTGAATCGCGCAGGCGACGGAAGCTAAGTCCATTTCTGGCAAGGTGCGACGGCCAAAGATGTGTTGTTCACGGTCATCAGCGAGTGCAGCCACCAGTAATTCACCACAGTTGCGGATGCCTTCCACTTTTAAGCGCATGAATGCTTCGCCCCGCTCTCCCAATGCTTCTGCGGTGCGCTCGCGTTCTTTGTCCACGATGTCTACTATGGCCGAGCGCAATTGGGTATCCGTGATGCGAATGAAGCGCCATGGCTGCATTAAACCCACGCTGGGCGCTTGATGTGCCGCAGCGAGTAGGCGTTTGAGTATCGTTGGGTCAACTGGGTCGGGGAGGAAATGACGCATGTCGCGGCGTTGTGCAATGGCGCGGTAGATGGCGGCGCGTTCTTCGTTGCTATAACGATGATTGTTGCTCATGGTGCATCACCTCACAAATCAATGCCTTTTTGTGCAGTGATACCCGCGCGAAAAGCGTGTTTGGTGTCGCCCATTTCGGTGACGGTGTCGGCTGCTTCGCACAAAACTTCCGGTGCGGCGCGCCCGGTAATCACCACATGCTGCATGGATGGGCGGTTTTCAAGATCGTGGAGCACGGTTTCCAAATCTAACCAGCCAAATTTGAGTGGATAGGTGAGTTCATCCAAAACCACTAAATTCAACGATGGGTCCTGCAGCATGTCGCGCACCACTGCCCAGCCTTTGTTCGCCGTTTCAATATCCCGTGCTAGGTTTTGTGTTTCCCAAGTGAAGCCTTCGCCTAATACATGCCAGACAACGCCTTCTTGCTGTCGGAAAAAGGCCTCTTCACCCGTGTCGGAGCGTCCCTTGATAAATTGTGCGACTCCCGCTTTCATACCATGACCGAGCATACGTGCAACCATGCCAAACGCCGAACTGGACTTGCCTTTACCGTTACCGGTGAGTACCAGTAACAAGCCTTTTTCCTGGTCAGCGCGAGCAATGGCTTTATCCACCACTTCTTTTTTTCGCTGCATGCGGTTGAGGTGGCGCTGTTCTCGGTCTGGCTTTTCCATCGGTTACCCCACCGTCGTGTGGCGCTGGTTAGATGGGATTAATGCAAAGGCGGCATGTACCACGGTTGCAATGCCAATATAGAAAACGAATGATTCAATATACATTGGGAAGAATTGGATTAAACGACTGCCAAATTCAACCAGTGTGGTTTCTTCAAATCGACCTGAGAAGAAGTAGAACCCGCCGCTAGAAAACAGCTCGCAAAGACTTAAACCCACAACAATGCTGAGTGAGAGCGGCATGAAGGTGCGCCATGCGAATTGATGTTGATTGGCGTACCAGCGACCAGCAAACCACAGTGCGCTATAAGCAGGCAGTAGGAAAATATAGGCTGGTGTCAGACAAAAACCGCTGGCGCCACCCCAAGTATAAGCCGCAAAATCCAGCCACCAACTGAGTGCGAAAAACCCTAATAATGGCCAAGCTGAACGAAGATAGACGCCGGCTAAAAAGAAGATTGCCCAAGAAGCGCCGGGTAGCATATTCTGTAGTGTCGCAAAATGATGACCGCGTGTGATAATCATCAATAAAACCAGTGCAAGGCCGATGGCGATTTGGCTGCGGGTGGATAGTGTTAACATGTATTCTCCTTTATAAGCTTAGCTTGAGGGTTGATAACGTAATGTGACGAAAAAGTTTCGTCCAGGCTGATTGAAAAATGATGCGGTTTCATAATGTTTGTCAAATAAATTTTCGACTCGTCCTTGCAAGCGCCAGTTTTTATTGATGAGATATTCGGCGCGTAAGTCAAACTTGGTATAGCTGTCTAGTTTACGCGTGTTGGCCAAATCATCATAGCGCTCACCTTCGGCCAGAAACATTGCGCCAACTGTATATTTATCAAAGAAGATACGGTTGGTATCCAAGCGGAAAGTTTGCTCCGCGCGTCTGGCTAATATATTACCTTTATTTGTACCGGAGGAACGGTTCTCGGGGTCGAGGAAAGTCAGATTGCCATTGACTTGCCAGCCTTTAATTTGCGTATTTATAACAGCTTCAAGGCCGCGAATACGGGCCTGATTAATATTGCTCGGTGCAAAAATACTCGCATCAAAGGCAATTAAATTATCAATACGTGTTTCATAGATATTCAATGACCATGTTCCCCAATCTTTTTTTCCATTGACGCCGAGCTCATAACTACGAGATTCTTCAGGTCGAAGATTCGCATTGCCAAAGCCTGGAAAATAAAGTTCATTGAATGTCGGCGCTTTATAGGCGCTACCAAAATTAGCGGTTAGTCGTGTATTGTCGGAGATTGGATAACCCCACCCAGCACCACCTGTAACGCGGTCGCCAAATTGTTGGTTATCGTCGCGACGTAATGAAAGTTGTATATCATGCCTGGCAAATTTTGCTTGATGTTGACCAAAGATCGCCCAATTATTTCGAGATGTAACGGCATAGTTTGTAGTGCTGTCGACATGATCATTCTGGTAATCAAGCCCCAGGGTGGTGAGATGATTCTTACCAAAAGTTAAATCATTCAGTAAAGTTACATTGTCGCGGCGGGTATTAAACTGGCTCTGGAAAGTGGTGCCCTGGAAATTATCTGAATTTTCCTTGCTGCGACCTGCAATGACGCTGGCTCGCCACATATCTGTGAGTGAATAGCGCATGGTGCCGCCGAGAACCTGTTGTTCGATCTCGGATTTATTGACAAAGCTACCGTCAAATTTAGTTTTGCCGGCGGAATGCATAAAACTGGCGTCAACCTCTAAACCGTTTTGGAAACGGTAGCCCGCACGTGCTGAACCTGCGACATTACGGTAGCCATCTCGATCAGGCTCATTAGTAAAACAACCTGCGCCGCCCGGAAATGGTTTGCCGGTACAAGCATTAAAACCACGTGTGCTTTGTCCGCTTGCGGTTAAATTAAACCAACCTTGTTTGTTACGACCGGACAACCCAGCCGAACCATTCATTGATCCATAGCTGCCGCCGCCGAAACTAAAGCTGGGTGTTACACCAGCCTTACCTTCACCCTTGCGAGTAAAAATATGAATGACACCACCAATGGCTTCCGATCCATATAGACTGGAACGAGGGCCACGCACGATTTCAATGCGTTCAATTTGTTCAATAGGGATATTTTGAAACGCAGCGGTGCCAGTGGTTGCTGAGCCCACCTTGATGTTATCGATCATCACCAATACATGGTCAGAGTTGGTACCACGCATGAATACCGACGTGTTTTTACCGGGGCCGCCATTGTTGGCAATGCTGATACCTGGTGCACCACGTAGCAAATCTTGAATAGAGCGTGCCTGTTGGCGCTCAATGTCTTTTCTGGAAATAACCGTGACAGAAGCCAGTGATTCATTGGCTGTCTGGGCGGTGCGTGTGGCTGTGACGATGACGGGTTCTATCGTGTTGCTAGCAAATACTGTTGGCGTTGATCCAAACAGCAACGCTGTCATAGCTGTTACATGAGAGCTCTTCATTTTATCCTCCGCGCTCACCCGCGCGATTGTAAGTTTTGTGGTGTGAAATGCAGAGGAATAAATAATAGACTGGCGGACGAGGACTAGTAAAAGCCAATCCGCTATGCCAATCATTGCCCTCCGCAATATCGCAGTAATTACTTCGGGCCGGTCTCCGGACTTATGAGCGGAATAAATCCCAGTTTGAACCTTCCCATGCGGGTTAATCATGCACAGTGGCTTAAAACAAACTGTTAACTCATTTACCGTTGCGGGGGCAGTGCTGGCATTGTTTGGAATTAATTTAAAACGCACCAGCTTCCCGTTTAACCTGCAAAGTAAACTTTGCGGGCACCTGAGGTAAGAGTGCGCAAGTTACAGAAATGGTTGTTGGGTGTCAAGTTTTAAGGGCTTGATAGTAAATTTATTCTTGTGAGGACAGTCATATTAGATTATACTAGTCTATTCAACTAGTTAACATTGATTGGGGTGTGATAATGATTGAAGTCGGTGCATTTGAAGCCAAAACACATTTGTCGGCCTTGTTGGATAAAGTGAAGAATGGGGAAGAAGTGTTGATTACCAAGCGCGGAAAAGCCATTGCACGACTTGTCCCTGCTGAACAGGCAGAGCAATCTAAAGTAAACGAAGTTATTGATACATTATCTTTGTTGCGTAAACAGGTGCATCTGAATGGTCTGGATTGGAATTGGAAAGGTTTACGTGATGATGGGCGTCGATGAATGAATTTGTATTAGATTGTTCAATAGCTGTTGCTTGGTTATTTGAGGATGAGGCAACCGCCCAGACTGATGAATTATTGGAGCAATTAAAAGACAGTCAAGCATTTGTTCCCAATCTTTGGCATTTAGAGCTAGGCAATGTTTTGATACAAGCTGAACGACGCAAACGGATTACGGCGACACAAATTTCAGCACGTCTCGAACTCTTTTCCCACCTACCCATTGTAACGGATACAGAAACAGATAGCCGTGCATTCAGGGAAATCCTACTGTTGGCACGAACAGAAACACTTACCACTTATGATGCTGCCTATCTGGAACTGGTTATAAGACGGGGTATTCCACTTGCGACACAAAATAAGGCGCTGATACGCGTAGCTAATCGTATCCAGGTACAATTATTACCGAAGACTAGGTAAGTTAATAAAATGATGGATGTTAGCTTGATCGGGTTTCTTGTGAAAAAGACATGAATCTGGACTCAACATCGTTGCAAAAATTTGCATACCCTTGCTTGGGTTTTGTGATAAATAGTAAAAAGACGGCCTTCAATAAATAAACACTCACTGACTATATGCCCCATTTCTATGCCTTAGTGATCACTGGTTTGGTTGTGGCAATCTGTGTGGTGCTTCATTATGAAGCCCTACGTTTCATGAGTCAGGTTGTTGGTGAACATGTGCATAGACGTATCGGGGTCTTGGTTGTAATGCTCGGTTTACTGACAGCGCATGTCGCAGAAATCATTGTTTTTGCCATCGGTTATATGGTTATGCAACATGGTGCTGGGTTGGGTCAAATAACGGGTATGGATAACGGGGATTTAATTGACTATATCTATTACTCATCGGTTGTTTATACTACAGTTGGTTTTGGTGATTTATTGCCTGTTGGCGGTATTCGTATGCTAAGTGCGGCTGAGGGCTTGGTAGGGTTGGCGATGATTACCTGGTCTGCATCTTTTACATTTCTTGCGATGAAACATTTTTGGCCACATCCACTGGATGAGAAACAAGAGGGGTCGAAAGTTAATGACAAGTGATAAATATAAAATTTGATAAATGGGGCTTATTTACAGTAAGTTAATTTATAGCGTTGGACTAGGGTGAGCATCATTAATAATAAGAAAACTTTTGGTATTTAACTTTCTAAAAGATAGGAGAAAAACAAAATGTCTGTACGATTGCTGGGCAATAATCTATTGTGTTTGTTTGCGGTTCTGGTGTTCTCTGGATCAGCTTTGGCTGGTCACGCTTGGAGCACTTACCATTGGGCAAGAACCGTAACACCTTTTCAGTTAAAAGTGATTGATAGTGTTACAGACGATTGGCAGGCAGAATTTAATACGGCATTGGATGAATGGAATGCAGCCGCTGATATTACCTTAGTAGTGGATAGTGCTGATGACTCTGGTAGAGTACGTAAGCGTTGTAATGCAAAAAATGGACAAATGCGAGTATGTAATGCTGCTTATGGATTTAACAAGTGGTTGGGTCTGGCTTCAATTTATATTGACAACAATTCGCATATTGTAAAAGGAGTCGCTAAGATGAATGATTCTTACGCCTCGTATTGGGCAATTGAGGGCGAGAAGAACCACGTGATGTGTCAAGAAATTGGCCATGTCTTGGGTTTGGGGCACACCAGTGAGGATGGAAGTAGTCAGCAAACCTGCATGGACTATTCGTCAGATATTAATAGTCAGTGGCCCAATGCCCATGACCTGGAAGAATTGGCCGCTATATATGGGCATTTGGATAGTTATGACAGCTATGATACGGGCAGTACAACGGACAGTGGCGGGTGTACAGCGCCACCTGGGAAAGGTTGTAATAAAAATGGTGCAGCAGAACCAGTGCCTGTGCCGATGGGTGTGTTAGTACATCGTGGGGAACACCATGAGATTAGGGTTGCACCAGCTAAAGAGGGTGGACTATGGATTCATCATATCCGCTTGGTGCCAGAAGCCTATCGAGATTAATTGGCTATTTTAAGTTCAAATTTGGCCCGGCAAAAGTCTCTGTCGGGCCAAATTAGTTTTAGATGTGGCGCTATAAACTCGCCATTTTTTCACTAAATGCTTCTCTGCATTGTTCTTTTTTACCAGTTAAGTCAAATAAGGTAATAGATCTTAGGCACTCATTGTATTCGAACATAATACTGCTTTTTCTTTGAGAATCTTCCACAGAATTAGACAGTTGTTTAACTTGTTGCATTACATTGTCCAGATTGATTTTTCTAATCGCAGTATTGATGCTTTCAATACTGAGCTTAGTGTCATCCAATCGTTGTATTGAATCTTTATTTGTTTTATTTACTTGTTGAGAAAAAGCTTGCTCGGCTTTTTGGGCATAGCCTCTCAACTCTTCAGTATTCTTCTCAGTAATCGCGGACAATTTTTCTTCATAGGAATTTAGTTCAGTTTGAATAAATGAATTAATACCCTGCTGGAAAGTATCCAGTGAATGATTAATCTCGTGCTTAAATGATTGCATCTTATTTTCAATAAGATAATTAACATCACTATCTAGTCGGGTCACAATATCATCAGAAATTTTCTCTACCGGTGTTCTGGAATCAATGATTTCTGATTTGGTATCGTTTAAGCTTAATTTGATGTCATTGGCTAGCGATTCTTGTTTGTTTTCAAATTGATTGAGAGACATTCTGTCATTCTCGGCCATTAGCCAAGAGATTAGGATAAGGTCTTTCTTCTTTTCCTGGCCAAGTCCTTGGATCATCTCATCGAGAATCTCTGTGGCAACTGCTTTATTGGTTATGCCGCTTATGTGTTCTAAATTTGCAGTAGTTAATAATTCTTTCAGGCCATCTTGTATTTCATCAACATTGGCATCAGCTCTAGACATTTCAGTTGATTGGCGAAGCAATTCGTAAGGTAAGATGGTCAGGGTAAGCACCAGGCACGTAGCGTAAACTGTGATTCTCCATTTTTTGGATTTTACAAAAAAAAGATAACCCAGTAGTGCCAGAATTAAAATTACAGACGGTGCCACAATTAATGCGATATCTAACCAGTCCCTATTTATAATTTGGTCAAAAGAAAATAAATTTAAAAGTTCAGCTATATACTCATTCATCAGATACTCCTATCGTTCCAAAAAAACAATACAAAAAATAGCTTTTTGTATTGACCTGCAATGTGTTTATGATTAAACACGCCCAATAATATTTTTTGTATAAACTATAAAGATAATTTGTGCAAGGGAAGTAACAATGGGCGTAATCAAAGAATTTAATAAAATTTTAACGTAGCAATCTAGGTGTCTTTGGTAATTACTTAATATGGCAAGGGAAAATCTTTTGACAGCATATATTAGCCACCCTGAATGTTTTAAACATGAAATGGGTGCTTATCATCCGGAAAGCCCGCGGCGATTAGTGGCCATTGCACATCAATTGCAAACTTCAGGTTTGTTTTCTCAACTGCAATGTCATGAGGCACCCTTAGCAAGCATCGAACAATTGGTGCGCGTTCATCCAAAAGCTTATATCGAAGACATACAATCAACTGCTCCAGCTAAAGGCTTGGCTTATCTTGACCCTGATACAGCAATGAACCCATCTACTTGGGAGGCAGCGTTGCGGGCAGCAGGTGCGGTTGTATTGGCTACGGATCTGGTGATGGCGCAAGAAGTTAATAATGCATTTTGTGCTGTGCGTCCACCCGGACATCATGCCGAGTCAGCCCGTGCCATGGGTTTTTGTATCTTTAATAATGTGGCAGTTGGTGTTGCGCATGCAATCGCACAGCATGGTTTGCAACGTGTGGCCATTGTTGATTTTGATGTGCATCATGGTAATGGCACTGAAGAAATTTTCCATAATGATCCGCGTGTCATGTTGTGCTCAACGTTTCAACATCCTTTTTATCCTTATTCGGGTGCTGACAGTGGCAACAAACATATTATCAACGTGCCTTTGTCACCTGGCTCAGATGGGCGTGTTTTTCGCCAAGCGGTGAACGACTACTGGATGCCAGCGCTGGAAAAGTTTAAACCAGAGATGATTTTTGTCTCGGCCGGATTTGACGCGCACCAAGATGATGACATGGCACAACTGCAATTGTGTGATGAGGACTACATTTGGATCACACAACAAATTAAAGAATTGGCTGATAAATATGCCCAAGGGCGTATCGTGTCAGCATTGGAAGGTGGGTATGAGCTTGAGTCGTTGGCACGTTGCGTGGCAGCGCATATTGGGGTTTTGCTAGACGGTTGAGTTAATGTATGTGTAGTCCTAATTCCTATCTAATATGTTGGTAGAATAATTAAATATAGTATCCCTAGAACCCCTTTGAATAAATTTCCAATAATCTGGCTAAACCAATATGAGACAGGCAGTACTGTCATGATCTTCATATCTGACTATCAATTCATTTAGGATGATAGTTAGCAAGAAAACCTGACAAACGTAACAATTTTATTGCTGTTAATGCCAAAAGTATGGAAGATATACGGAAACCATATAATAACTTGTTAGGCCAACAATGAACGTATGAGATATCCCACAGATAATTTCAATGATTTGCTTGTAATGTTCAATTTCAAGTCTTAGAATGAGTTGAAAAAACACGCTAGGAATATAGTTATTTATCAGCAGGAATTGGTAGCGCTTATACTCGCTGCACAAAATAACGCGTTAGGTCCTTATATCTATGCAAACCACTTTGATCGGATAATCCCCGCTCACTTAATACCAAATGAGAAAGAACAAGAAGCAATTTCTAGTAATGGGATTGGTAGATTTAAAACCAGAGAAGCGAAAAAATTTGCAAATAAGGTATTTCAGTTACCAAAAGAGCAGAGGGTAAGAGCTGCACACCTTTTCTACACCAGTGACCACAAATATTGGAGTTTGTTTTACTTTGATGACAAAGATAGAACAGAAGAAAATAATCATTGGGAACACGGTGTTCATATTCACTTTGTTTCTGATCTATGGCCTAATTTGTCATTGTCATCAGTTTGGGAAAAGGTTAATAGTGGAAAACTGAATTTCCCTCAAAAGCTTCATTTAAGGTATGTTAATGAGTAATGGCCTAACCGGAGTCAATGGGGTCAGTGTTGATTGAAAATTGAATTCAAACCCTATTCTGATCAATCGTTAACCTAAAGGTATTTCTGCAATTCTTGAAACAGCAGCCGAAAATTTTTCGGTGGCTTATTGGCTTGTTTTTCTTTCAAAGCATTACGCACCAAGGCTCTCAAGTGCTGCAAATCAGCATCAGGATATTTCTCGGCAAACTCTGTTAGTGCGTTTTCGTCGGTTAATAGGCGCTCACGCCAGCGTTCTAATTGATGTAGGCGGCCAGTTTGTTGTATGGATGTTTGTTGCCAGGCGTCGAGTTTTTCCTGAATGGGTAGCACGTCAATGTTTCGCATTACTTTACCGATATATTGCATCTGGCGGCGACGACCGCCATGTTTCTTGATTTGTTTGGCTTCAAGAACTGCGTTCATTAATATTTCAGGTAGATTAAGTTCTTCTAATTTCTTCGTATCGAGTTCTACCAATTGTTCGCCGATATTCTGCAATGCGTGCATGGCTTTCTTTCGCTGCGTTTTGCTGGGCCGATCTTCTGGTTCGTTGTCGTTTTCCGAATGATTTTGCACGTTAACCTGTGTAATGCTGTGTCAAGAAGCTGCTATCATACCGTTAATTCCATTTAATTAATTTTTTGATGGCTGAAATTTGTTTATTTCAGTCTAAATTCTTTTTGTGTCACGTTATATGAATAAATTACCTGCCTCAGATTCAAGGTTTTCCTACCCTTTTGCCACCCTGCAACAAATCGCCCGAGATATTTTGGCGCAAGCCAAACAGGGCGGTGCGACGGCTTGTGAATCGAATGTCTCGGATGGTTTTGGTCAGACGGTAACAGTCCGCCAGCATGCCGTTGAGACCATTGAATACAATCGTGATAAAGGGCTTTCTGTCACGGTTTATATTGGCAAGAATCGTGGTAATGCCAGCACGTCAGATTTTTCACCGCAAGCCATTAGCGATACTGTGGCTGCGGCATTGTCTATTGCGCGTTATACCGCTGAGGATGATTGCTCTGGTTTGGCGGATGCAGAATTATTGGCGCAGACTTTTCCAGATTTGGATTTGTATCACCCTTGGGATTTGTCCGTTGAGGAGGCGATTGAACGCGCTCAAAATTGTGAGCAAGCAGCATTTGCGGTAGATGAACGTATTACCAATTCGGAGGGGGCGAGTATTTCTGTGGGCGAAACACAGTTTGTCTATGCTAATAGTTTAGGCTTCATGGGCGGGTATCCGTTATCACGCCATAGCGTCAGTTGTATCGTCATTGCCGAACAGGGTGACAGTAAGCAGCGGGATTATTGGTATAGCGTTGCACGTGATGCGACGGATATAGAGCAAATTGAACAGATTGGTCAGAAGGCTGGCGCACGTACAGTGGCGCGTCTGGGCGCAAAGAAAATTGCTACCTGTGAGGTGCCGGTACTCTTTGAGGCACCCATTGCTTCAGGTCTGATGGGGCATTTTGCTTCGGCGGTGAGTGGGGGCAGCCTTTATCGCAAATCATCTTTTTTGATGGATAGTATGGGTCAACAGGTTTTTGCGCCAGATATTCAAATTCGTGAGTTACCGCATATTCATAAAGGTCTGGCCAGTAGTGCATTTGATGATGAGGGCGTGAGCACAGTTGAACGCAATATTGTTGAAAATGGTATCGTACAAGGTTATTTTCTAGGCAGTTATTCAGCGCGTAAACTCGGTATGAAGACGACCGGGAATGCGGGGGGTATCCATAATTTGACGATTACAAATGCTGCGCCGATGGATTTTGATGCAATGTTGAAAAAGATGGACACCGGTTTACTGGTGACTGAGTTGATGGGGCATGGTGTTAATGCTGTAACAGGCGATTACTCGCGTGGCGCTTCAGGTTTTTGGGTTGAGAATGGTGAGATCTGCTATCCAGTTGAAGAAATCACAATCGCAGGTAATTTAAAGGACATATTTCTTGGTATAGCTGCAATTGGTAATGATGTTGTTGTGCGTGGTTCAAAACAAAGTGGCTCAATTCTAATTGACCGTATGACCATTGCAGGCGATTAAATAGCTTACATGAACGCGCTGCGTAGGTTTGAGCAAATCACCGGTAAACTATCTGGTACTTTTGGTTGGTTTGCGGGTTGGTTATCTGTTTATGTGTCTTAATGATCGTCATCGTGTTTATTGACGTTGTTGCGCGTTATGCCTTTGAGGCAAGTCCCTTTGCTTTGAGGCAAGTCCCTTTGTCATGTAGGAAATGAGCGGGGCTTGTTGTTTGCGGCGGAGTTTCTACTGAGTGTGGTTACACCCTGCACGAGGATACTAATGTACGTGTGGGTATTTTTTATGGAAAGCTGTCTGTACGCAAGAGTACGCAAGAGTACGCAAGAAAAAAGCCTATTTTTTTTTCAGAAAAAATGTAAATTCATTGTCGGTTTCTGACATCGATAATAATGTATTGCCAGTTTGTTCGGCAAAAACCTGAAAATCAATCGCAGCGCCTGGGTCAGTTGCAATAATCTTTAAAACTTCCCCGCTGGTCATTTCGGCGAGTGATTGTTTGGTGCGCAATATTGGTAATGGGCAAGTCAGGCCTCGGGCATCTAGTTCTTTGTTAATCTTATGCATTTTCTGAAAGAGAGTAAGACAAATCGTTTTCGCTATAATAAAGCATGTGAAGGTTAATGTAATTTAAAAAATGCGGTT
This sequence comes from Nitrosomonas sp., assembly GCA_029881855.1. GTDB lineage: Bacteria > Pseudomonadota > Gammaproteobacteria > Burkholderiales > Nitrosomonadaceae > Nitrosomonas. The sequence continues at coordinate 12,764 of JAOULU010000005.1, forward strand.
ATAAGAAACTAGAACTCAGGAAATTAAACTATGGAAGGCAGTTCTGTCGATAATGGTAGTTTGCTTTCTTTACGTGCTTTTAGTTTGCTCAAATGACGCCAAAAAATGCTTTGGTATTGTTTACATGACCAACGACTACTGTATGTTATTTGGCATTTGTCTCCATTTGGAGACAAATAAAATATAGGTAAAACAAACTGTTAAATTGTATTAATGATTACTAGTCTGTTTTAAGCAACATTTGGTTCTGTTTTTTTGTTTAGGGTTTATCTAAGTATATGATATATATCGGTTAATAATTATGGCATAGAAATTGCATATATAAACGGCATGTCTCTATTTATAACTTTCATATAATAAACCGTCGGTGTTATAGGCATAAGATGAAAGCACAAGGAATTAGTAGAGATTTTTGGTATAGTTTATATAGGGCAAAAGGGGCTTTAGATGAAGGCAACAAATCAACAAGTTATAAATACAAAGAGTGAATTAACAATAGTTAATGGCAGCAAATGCAAACCTATACATGAGTTGGGGTATTTGAAGATTGTAGAAGCGAAAGATTCAATGAACGGTTGCTTAAGTAATAAGCAAATCGAGTTTGAAAATAGAAGAAGAGCTCGCTTAGAAGAAAAAGCGATGCTGAAAATCCAAGATAACGGTATGATTCGTGATTGTAATAATACCGCTGGAGAATTGCTTGATTATTCGCCTAGCGAATTGATGGGTCAACATATTTCTAAGGTATTTCCGCAACTTGCAGAAATCAAGTTGGTGCAAATGCAGCGAGTTAATCCTTATTTGCGTGAACTTTCACGTGAACGGCATCCATTCAAAGTAGTGAGTAAGCATGGGACGAATTTTGCATGCGAGCTTTTTTTTAGAGACATGGAGAGTCAAGGTCTCTATCAACTGTGTGTAATTATCTATCCGGTCAAACAGATGGAAATTATGAGTCAACAGATTCAGGCAAATTGTTTTTTTAAGTGATGAATCAAGAGGACATAAATTGCCTTAATAAACTCTTGAGTGTAGTAGTTTGCAGGGATTAGTCTGAATCAAGGTTCTTTCTATGACTTACTCAAGCCCGAAAACTAACTATAAATAACTACCATTATGCGGGATATAAAAAGTACTGCAGGTGAGGTCTAAATATGTTAGTTTTCTTATAAATGAGTATTTAAGGAAACCTTGGTTCATTCATGGGCCGCTGTCTGATAGCTAAAATTTCTCATCTTTTCATTGTGAATCCTGATGTTAGCTTGCAAGTGCTCATTAGAATTCACGTTCTGACCTGAAAACTTTACCGTGTCACTCATTGATGAGAATTAATTGTAATTTCTCTAGGTACTTGGAAATAACTTAATTCATTCAAAATGAGTGTTGCATGGAAAAGATAAAATTAATATGTATGGCAATCATTTTATTTGCATTGGTTGTCGTATCAAGTAACTCAGTTTGGGCGCGTGGCGGTCATGGACATGGCCACAGTCATAGTCATATTGGTATCAATATAGGCGGAGGCTACTGGGATTATTATGGAAGTGGTTTTTATGGCCCAGGCTATTATGGTGGTTACGGTTTTGGCAATCCTTTTTTCTATCCGCCAGCTTATTATCCGCCGGTAGTGGTCGCGCCTGTAACTCCCCCGGTTTATATTGAACAAACACCTGCCGAACCAGATGAATCCCAGACCAACTATTGGCACTATTGTCGCAACCCGGAAGGTTATTACCCGTACATTAAAGAATGTCCTGATGGTTGGTTACAAGTAGTTCCTCAACCTGGGCAATAGTTCATTTAGTGTTATCTCTTACCAAGGCAAGGTTGTGGCGTGTCAATATGTAGCACATATACATGTTAGTGCATAATGTCCCCACGCGACAGTCTTGTTATAAGTTTTATATAAACCTATATTTTTATTTAATCTACTGTAATTTATAAAGTTTTTGCTAATATATTGGCGTATGAGACCGTAGATATAGAGTAACTCCAGTATTTTATATTTGCCTTACTCAATGTACTGACAGTTCTTATATTGTTAAGGGTAAAACAATTATGACTAGCAGTCTTAGCCAGCTACAAAATATATTTATTGCTCAACATGTTTTTACTGATCGAGAGATTCCTAAAGAATCATTCATCAGCGCAGTGCATGAGCCGCAATCGAGAGATCAATACCGTATTCTAAATTTTTATGGTATTGGCGGCCAGGGAAAAACAGCTTTATGTGAACAATACGTCTTAGCACTAGCGCATGAGCAAGAACAAAACAATCAATTAGGTTGGGCCAAGCTAGATTTTGAAGTGACGGCGCATCGTTCAATAGCCAATGCTTTGTTGGAGATTCGTCTGCAACTGGCAAAGCAATGTAATATTCCGTTTCCAGCATTTGACATAGCCTTTGCGCGCTATTTTTCATTTACCCAACCAGGCCACCCTCTACAAGTTACGCATCCGGAATTATTCGAGCAACCTAGTAGTATCCTGCAAGATATTGAAATAATAAGCAGCGATCTTGTTGACGAAATGCCCGGTGTAGACTTTCTTTACAAATACGGTAAGAAATTTAGTGCCGAGAATTACAATTGGTGGCGGCGGCGTGGCAGAGATGTATTGAGAGGGCTGGATATGCTGGATCAGAACAAACTGCTGACTGCACTACCTACTTATTTGGGCGCTGATCTGTCTGATTGGTTGTTTGATAAAGAAAGCGGGCAGGTGCAGCAAAACCGTCGCCTGGTTATATTATGCGATAGCTACGAAGCGCTGTGGCGCGATCAACCAACTAAAACAGAGGTTGAAGCTATACATGTTGACGCGTGGGTACGTAGGCTGGTGGAAAAAACGCAAGGTGTCTTATTTGTCTTGCTAGGGCGTGACAAGCTGAATTGGGCGGAGATTGATGCGGATTGGGCCGAAAATATTGAATCGCACTTACTGAGTGGCTTATCACAGTCAGATGCTGATAAATTTCTACAACAAGTTCCTATCGTCGAAGAAGATGTGCGTAATGCCATCACTGAAGCTGTTGAAAATTCACCTTTTTTTCTCGATTTACAAGTTGACTTATACGACAGTCTGAAAAAGCAAAATATCCAACCTAATGCCAATAATTTTGGTGGTAACCACCAGGAAATTTTGGCATATTTTACCGATCATTTGGATGAAAGTATCCGTTGTGCACTGCAAGTTGTTGCCCATGCCCGTTTTGTAGATGAGACGCTGGTGAGTCAATTGGCTGAAAAATTTCTCGGTGGAGAAACCAGCATAAACTTTAAGCAACTAACGGATTATTCTTTCTGGAGGCAGGAGGATGAAACCTGGTACTTACATGCATTGATGCGAGATTATCTGCAAGACAGGCAACACAACGACGAGACAGCGTTGTTTGGCGTAATCCATCAATATTTGTTTGAGTTGTACGACAACAAATTGACATCATTAGGGCAAGCAACTGATATCACGGAAACGCATAAGCAAGCGTTGATGGAGGCCAGCTACCATTTACAACAACTGGACGCCAAGAAATTTCCAGCTTGGGCTTGTACACGTGGAGAAGTGTTTCATAAGGCTTATGCATGGGAGCAGCTCGTGCCATTGTGGGAAAAAGCGCTGGGAGTTGCTGAATCCTTATTGGGTGCAACATCTCTTGATACAGCATTAATACAGAATAGTCTGGCGGGGTTATATCGAGTACAGGGCAAATATGCTGAAGCTGAGCCATTGTATCAACGTAGTTTAACGATAAGCGAAGACAAGCTTGGGGAGAATCATCTGGATGTCGCCGTTGCACTAAACAATTTAGCCGGGTTGTATCGTGCACAGGGAAAATATACTGAAGCTGAACCATTGTATCAGCGTAGTTTAATGATAAGCGAAGACAAGCTTGGGGAGAATCACCCGGATGTCGCAACCGCACTGAACAATTTAGCGGGGCTGTATCAAGCACAAGGCAAATATGCTGAAGCCGAGCCATTGTATCAGCGTAGTTTAACGATATGTGAAGACAAACCGAGAGCAGGTCAATCAGATGTTACAACCGCACTTGGTAAATTGGTGCTGGGGGAAGATTACCTGCATGTTGCTGCCGCGCTGAATAACTTGGCTGGGTTGTATCGAGCGCATGGTAAATATGCTGAAGCCGAGCTGTTGTATCAGCGCAGTTTAAAAATATGGGAAGACAAGTTGGGAGCAATGCACCAGCATGTTGCAATCGCGTTAAACAATTTGGCTGGGTTGTATCGAGTATTGGGTAAATATGCTGAAGCTGATCCGTTATATCAGCGCGCAATTGTCATTATGGAAAAAACTTTTCCTGATGGTCATCCAAAACTTGATACCTTCTATGCCAATTACGCCGCTTTGAAAAGCATATATATTAATGAACAGGTTTCAGGGTAGTTTGTATACTGTTACGATATAGTTTGGTAGATACGGTTTTACCATTAAGAATGAGTTTAAATCATTGCAAATTTTTGAAACAGAACCGCCAAGATACGGCAAGTATAATACTTATTTTTAAATTCTGATTGTACATCTGCCTGCTAATATTCCTTCCTTATTTCCTGAACAGCTGTTAGCCATTGCTGGCATTACACCGGGTATTGCCGAGACGGTTATTAAGAAGCCAAATCACAAATATTTGCTGGTAATGGTTTTGGATGCGGATACGGACACCAGAGTTGCGGGTGTTTTTACGCAGAACTGTTTTTGTGCTGTACCGGTGTTTTGATGGGCGCAGTTAAATACAAATAACACTGAGAAAAGCTTATTTCTTTTGTAGGATAAATATAAATTTATCGTCTGTTTTGGGCATCTACAATAATTCATTACCTGTTTGCTCAGCAAAAATCTGAAAATCAATCACAGCCCCCGCGTTGGTCGTGACAATTTTTAGTATTTGTCCGCTGATCATCCTTACCAAGGAATTTTTGGTGTATAAAATAGGGAAGGGGCGGATTGGTCCGCATGTATTAAGTTGCAATATCATGAATGACAAACAAAAACATATGCTAGATGTTATCCGGCAAGAAGCGAAAATTACCGCATCATACACGGGAAGAGAAGTATTTGATGAACGTGTCATGCAAGCGATGCAAGCCGTTGACAGAATAGCGTTTGTTTCTGTGGAGGACAAGGAATTTGCATTTGAAAACAGACCGTTGTCAATTGGCTATGGACAAACCATTTCGCAGCCTTATATGGTTGCATTAATGACGGATTTGGTTGATGTTACGACTGAAGACGTCGTGTTGGAAATTGGTACGGGATC
>JAOULU010000153.1 GCA_029881855.1 Nitrosomonas sp.
CCCTATGGATAATAACAGAATCTTTGGTAATTATCCGGAAATATAATAATCTATTGCGGATCCGTTACTGTGATTGGTTTCTCAGATCATTTTCGAGTAGCCTCCTAATTTTAAGATTATTTGTAATTGGAACCATTTTAATAATTAGAAATGATAAAGTAAAATCAAAGTGTTTGTTTGTCTTATTTTTAACAGCGTCTGTGTCTGTGCGGCAAAAGATAAATGTAAATTATGAATGACAAAATTAATTTGGTTCAACAACAATTACAAAAAATACGCCGGCAGATTGATCAGCATAATTATCATTATTACGTATTAGATGATCCGGTTGTATCCGATGCGCAGTACGACAAGTTATTTCGCGAGTTGCAACAAATAGAGCGTGATTATCCTCAATTGATAATTCCCGAATCACCCACACAACGAGTAGGTGCTTCACCGCTGACAGCATTTTCGCAAATAACACATGTGGTTCCTATGTTGTCTCTTGGGAATGCATTTGAAGATACAGAAGTGGAAGCATTTGACCGGCGCGTATGCGAGGGACTGGCTGTGGATAATGTTGAATATGCGGTAGAGCCAAAATTTGATGGTCTTGCTGTGAGTTTGTGCTATGAAAATGGCATCTTTAAAACAGGTGCTACCCGCGGTGATGGCAATACAGGTGAAGATATCACACTGAATTTAAGAACCATTAAATCTATTCCATTACATTTAGCAGGCAATAATATTCCATCTTTGCTGGAAGTGCGTGGTGAAGTGTTGATGTTAAAAGCTGATTTTAATTTATTAAATCAGCGTCAGCGTGATAAGTGTGAAAAAATATTTGCTAATCCACGTAATGCGGCAGCTGGGTCGCTTCGTCAGTTGGATCCTGCAGTAACTGCCACACGAAATTTAGCTTTTTTTGCATATGGAATTGGGCGCGTAAATATAAACACCGATGCTGAAGAAATATCTATGGATAAGCATAGTGATGTCATGGCGTATTTGATGTCATTACATTTTCCTGTTGCTAAAGAACGCAAAGTTGTTACGGGGTCGCAAGCATTGCTGGCGTATTACCAGGAAATTGGGTCTTTGCGTGATGATTTGCCCTATGATATTGATGGTGTGGTATACAAAGTCAACCTGTTGTCACAGCAAGAAAAACTGGGTTTTGTTTCGCGTGCACCACGATTTGCCATTGCGCATAAATTCCCGGCACAAGAGGCCATGACAAAAGTGTTGGATATTGACGTGCAGGTGGGCCGAACAGGTGCATTAACGCCCGTTGCGCGTTTGGATTCTGTGTTTGTTGGCGGCGTGACACTTACTAATGCAACATTGCACAATGCTGATGAAATAAAACGTAAGGATGTACGTATTGGCGATACGGTTATCGTACATCGGGCGGGAGATGTAATTCCAGAAGTGGTTTCGGTAGTTTTGGCACAGCGGCCCGCACAAACAAAATCATTTATTATGCCAACGAACTGCCCGGTCTGTGGTGCCAAAGCAGTTCGTTTAGCGGGTGAGGCCGTGTCACGTTGTACGGGTGGTCTTTTTTGCCCGGCACAACAAAAACAGGCCATCATACATTTTGTTTCGCGCCGTGCTATGGATATAGAAGGGTTGGGAGATAAGCTGGTGGAGCAATTGGTTGATAATGCCATTGTGCGAACACCTGCTGATCTTTATAAGTTGGGCATTAGCGCATTGACTGGTCTTGAGCGATTAGCGGAGAAATCAGCCGCTAATATTTTAGCGGCTATCGAAAAAAGTAAGCAAACTACATTAGCAAGATTTATTTATGCTCTCGGTATTCGTAATGTTGGGGAAACAACGGCTAAAGGCCTGGCATTATATTATGGTAGCCTGGATCGCTTGGTTGCGGCGGATACTGAAAATTTACAGTTAGTGCCAGATATTGGCCCTATTGTTGCACAAAGTATTGTAGATTTCTTTGCGGAATCACATAATCGTGAGGTCATAGAGCAAATGCGCCTAAGTGGTGTTTGCTGGCAGGAACATAATGGACAACCGTTGCCAATAACTGTAGAAACAGCTGTTAGCGGAAAAATATTTGTCCTGACCGGAACATTGCATACAATGAGTAGGGAAGATGCCAAAGCGAAAATTGAAGGCCAAGGTGGAAAAGTGACAAATAGTGTTTCTAAAAAAACAAATTATGTCGTGGTGGGTACAGATCCGGGTAGTAAATATGATAAGGCTTTAGATTTGGGCATTACTATTCTTGATGAAGATGGGCTGCAGGGACTACTTCAATAACTTTTGACATACCTAATGCATTCATACCAACAAACAGAGCAAATTCTAAATAATGCCGAGTTGCTTTATTCTGCTGAAGTTGTCACTAAAACAGTGCAGCGAATGGCCAACGAGATTACTGAGGTGTTGTCTGACCAATACCCGCTAGTTTTGTGTGTGATGGGTGGTGCGGTTGTGTTTACGGGGCAGCTGTTGCCATTACTGCGGTTTCCGTTGGGTTTTGATTATTTACATGTGAGTCGCTACAACAATGAAACCCGTGGCGGTAAAGTTCGTTGGCAGGTTTTTCCTAAAAAGGAATGCTTGCAGGGCAGGGTTGTTTTGGTGTTGGATGATATCCTTGATGAAGGGCTTACACTGGACGCTATTCAAGAAAAAGTTATGAACTGTGGTGCTAAGGCATTTTATAGTGCCGTATTAGCTGATAAAGAAATCACCAAGCCGAAACCGCTCCATGCGGATTTTGTTGGTTTGGTATTACCAAATCGTTATGTTTTTGGTTTTGGGATGGATATACAAGGTGCTTGGCGTAATTTGCCAGCCATTTATGCAATGCAGGACTAGAACAGGAAGAAATATGCTTGCAATTATAGGTGGTAGTGGGATGACTCAACTGTCCTGTCTTGAAATCACGCACCGGCAAATCATTAGAACGCCTTATGGTGAGCCTTCTGGCCCACTGACTTTTGGTAAAATTAAGGGCCGTGAAATTGTGTTTCTGGCACGTCACGGACATGGTCATACCATACCGCCACATGCGATAAATTATCGTGCCAATCTGTGGGCACTAAACTCACTAAAGCCAACACACGTGGTCGCGGTGGCATCAGTCGGCGGCATTCGTGCTGATCTAACACCCGGTAAAATGGTAATCCCTGATCAAATTATCGATTACACCTATGATCGTGCATTTACTTATTTTGATAGCACTGATCATCCAGTTACACATATCGATTTTACTGAACCGTATTGCCAAATCACACGTAAAACGCTTCTTGAAGCGGCTAGAAACGCGAATGAAGTAATTATTGACAATGGAGTTTATGCTGCCACTCAAGGGCCACGGCTTGAGACAGCAGCAGAAATCAACCGTCTAGAGCGAGATGGTGCAGACATGGTTGGTATGACCGGGATGCCAGAAACCGCATTGGCAAGGGAATTGGGTTTAAATTATGCAGCTATTGCTATTGTCGCTAATTATGCCGCTGGGCGTGGCACAAATAAAAATGTCGTTCCGTTAAAAGAAATTTATGCTGTTCTGGATAAGGCAATGTTTAATGTGAGAAATGTACTTGAACATATGGTGAGTTGTTATGTCGATTAAACCGGTCTTAAAAATGGGTGAACCATTGTTATTGGAGGTGGCTAAAAAAGTAGACCAATTTAATACACCTGAGCTAAACGCGCTGATTCAAGATATGCAAGATACCATGGCGGCGCTAGATGGTGCAGGCCTAGCGGCACCACAAATTGGCATAAGTTTACAAGTGGTCATCTTTGGGTTCAAAGAAAACCAGCGCTACCCGGATGCCGATGAGGTACCTTTTACCATTTTGATTAACCCAGTGTTGACACCGTTGTCAGAAGATATGGAAGATGGTTGGGAGGGATGCTTAAGCGTTCCAGGACTGCGCGCAATAGTGCCCAGATATAGCCAATTACGCTATCAGGGGTTTGATCAATACGGTAATGCCATTGATCGCCGTGTGGATGGGTTTCATGCGCGTGTTGTACAACATGAATGCGACCATTTGCAGGGGATACTCTATCCGATGCGCATTAAAGACTTCCGGACATTTGGGTTTAATGAAGCGCTGCTTCCAGAGCAATCCGTTGTGGATGAATAGATTGAGTTTTTTACCCAGTTATTGATTTTCAGAGGTCATATATATTTGATTTATGACTAACTGTTCGTTTTTATTTAGGATTCGAATAATATCAATTTCTTCAGTCCTGCTTCATATTGCTGTGGTATCTTTTGTGTGTGAAGTGGTTTCTGTGTATTAATCTATCTGCCACCATTTATCTTGAGATTAGGTTGTCTAAAACAATGAAGGCTTAACCACAACTAGTATGACTACCGCAAATAACACAAGTACCGGAAACTCATTAAACCAGCGGTAAAAAACATGACTATGCTGATTGGCGTCGTTTTTGAAGGCCTTAACTAATCTTCCGCAATAATGATGATAAGCAACTAGTACGAATACCAAGCCTAACTTGGCATACAGCCAATCACCGGAAAAACCATAGCCTAACCAAAGCCACGTACCAAAGACAATAGTGAGCACAGCACCTGGTGTCATGATGCCATAATAAAGCTTGCGCTCCATGACCTTGAAACGTTCATTACCTGGTTGGTCGTCACACATAGCGTGGTAGACAAATAGGCGCGGTAAATAAAATAGCCCGGC
>JAOULU010000154.1 GCA_029881855.1 Nitrosomonas sp.
TGGATGCGTTTAAAGCTCAGTTCGATTCAGTTGCGAAGATACAAGGGATGCTACCAGATACTGATTTTTCTTCGACATACATAATATAGATATACCCATGCATTTTAGTAAGGCTACATTTAGGAAAGCGGGCAATTACTTACATCATGGCTACGCATTAACTGAAGAAGGTAAAAATGAGTTTCAGCAGGCCGTAATACGAGTAATCATATTAAGCGCGACATTACTATATTTTGTAGTAAGCCATATAATTGCCGGGGATGACTCTATCCTCACACAATCAATGGTCATACTTGTTGGCTTGTTTGTGGCAGCTTCTTTAGCCAACATTCTTAGTTTTAGATATATTCCGGGCATTTCTCACATACGCCGCACGATCACACTTATTGTAGACCTATCAGTATTATCGTACGGGCTACATATAGGCGGGTCTGCCGCAACAGTATGCTTCTCTATTTATTTATGGCTAATAGTTGGTTACGGCTTACGTTACGGGCAAACGTACTTGTTTGCAGGGACACTTATTGGCACGCTTGAATTTCTAATTGTACTCAATGTAACAGAATACTGGGTTGAGCAGCGAACAACAGGGTACGGCTTACTCATAGGTCTAGTTGTTCTTCCTATATTTTTCTCGGTTCTTCTTAACAAATTAACCAAAGCAAAGGCACTGGCTGAATATGCTAGTAAGTCAAAAAGCCAGTTTCTTGCCAATATGAGTCATGAAATTCGGACTCCATTAAATGGGGTAATTTGCCTAGGTAATTTATTAGCTTCAACCAGCTTAAATAAAGAACAGAAAGAGCTCACTAATTCACTGCAATCTTCCGCAATGATACTTCTATCATTAATAGAAGACATATTGGATATATCAAAAATTGAGGCCGGCAAATTCACCATAGAACAAACCGATTTCGATCTGCATGAGATGCTTATAAGATTAATCTCCATGATGAAGCATCAAGCGAATAGCAAGGGCATTGACTTGCTATTAAAAATATCACCCGATACTCCATATAGACTAATCGGGGACTCTAACCATTTGCGACAAGTATTTATAAATTTAGTAGGTAACGCAATAAAGTTCACGGATAGTGGATCTGTAACTCTCGACGTCCGGCCTTTAAAGCAGGACCTTGGAAGCACCACTATAAGATTCGAAGTAATAGATACTGGAATCGGCATTTCATCAGAAGCACAAACAAAAATATTTGATAGCTTTACGCAAGCAGATATCTCCACAACGAGGAAATTCGGCGGAACGGGTCTTGGAACAACGATATCTAAACAAATAATTCAAATTATGGGGGGTGAAATTGGCGTTAATAGTGAAATAGGGCTTGGCAGTACATTCTGGGTGGAATTGCCAATGATAAGGCAGGATAGTGACAACAGACCAGATACTTATCTTATAGATAACACAACTATATTTATACTCGGAGAAACCCTATACAACGAACTATATGCTTTAACAAAAAGCTGGGGAATTAATTCCAGACTTGCGAAAGATATCAACTCGTTGAATAACTTTTTGCAAGACAATAGCTGCAAAGACAATCTAACAGTCATATTAACTGATGCCGAAACACTAGGCAGTGATATTGAAGAATTTGCGGACGTTGTTGCATCGCACAACCAAGGTTTGCATGGAACCTCTGCAGTCATTGTAAATAATACACAATCACTTAATAACGAAACACTCTACTCACACGGATATTCTAGCGTTATAGATTACCCAGTCAATCCAGACTCACTTTTCAGTGCCCTGCACATGCAATCCTTACAGACCAGCAACGTGAGTGACGCTACCAACATTACAGAAAGTAACGATACCAGCATACAGAAGCTCAGAATATTAGTCGCAGAAGACAATACAACTAACCAGCTCGTTATTAAGAAGATTCTAGAACGCGCGGGCCATATACCCCATATAGTCAATAATGGACAAGAAGCCCTAGATGAAGTTGATAAAAATGAATACGACTTACTAATACTAGACATGCAAATGCCCGTAATGGGAGGAATTGAAGCAACCAAGATATACAATTACACAACCGAAATAGCAGCAAGAAAACCAGTTATCATCTTGACTGCAAACGCCACTACTAATGCCATAAAAGAATGTGAAAGCGCCAATATTGACGCATATCTAACCAAGCCTATTGATATAGGAAAGCTAACATCCACGATTAACAAGCTAACTAAAAATATAACTGCAATTAAAACAGAATCCAATGAAACCAGCGCAAATCCTTATTCTGGTGAGTTAATTGACATTACCGTTCTGGATTCACTTAGAAGTTTGTCTAATAATGAATCCTTTATAGCTATTCTAATTAACGGTTACATTGACGATCTAGCATCTATACTTAAAAACATGGAACTATCTATTTCGACTAAAGATTATGGGAAATTTGGAGAGTTGGTGCACGCACTAAAAGGCAGCTCAGGGAGCATTGGAGCATCTAAACTACATAAACTTTGCAGTATTGAAGATCTAGCAATGTCTAGTGATGCAGAATATATATCCCTTATGAAGGAGATTGTTCAGGTGTCTGCTGAAACATCCGATGCACTTACACAGCATATTGGGCACAATAATTTGTCAAATAATTTGATTTAGCTTGGTATCCTGTGACAGCTGATCAGACTTATATATTTTATCTTGCGATCGAATTAGTCTCTTCATCACCTTTTGTTCTTTTTCAGAAAGAGCCAATGCACACTCAACCCATAACTCGCCAACCCTGATCATCTCTTCGTAAGTAACTGGGTTAACAATGTTTCTCATCTTAAATACGGCTTTACGTGTATTTTCTGTTTTCTCATGCTTTGCAATTAATTCATGTACCGCAGTAACACCTTCGCCTTTCTCAGCTATCATTTCTATAAGATCTAGATTGAATAATTCTTTTACCGAATAGATTCTCCCACTTACTATCATCTTTTCTGCGCGCAGTGGCTCTAGTCTTCTAGACAGAAAGCTATAAGCACCCATCCCAGGGAACATATTAAACAAGACCTCAGGAAATCCTAGCTGAACGCCCTCCTCAGCAACAATATAATCGCAAGATAAAGCACCTTCGAACCCTGCACCGAGCGCATTTCCACGAATTAACGAGATGGTGGTTACAGGCACACTCATGTTTGTGTATATGTTATACATAACATCAATACTCAAGCGCATGTATTCGGTCAATCTATTCTTATCACAAGTATTAATGCATTCAAGAAAAAGCTTTAGATCCCCACCTAAACTAAAAACACCAGGTTTGTATGAGCCAAAAACAATATATTTTATTTCCGAACTACCATATCTAAAATTTTCATTTTTAATACGCTGACTTACAGAGCCAAGAAAACGATTCAAATCTCTAAGTAGCAATGGGTTAAAACATGGCCTTGGGTGCGGATTCATATAACACCACATTATTTTTCTTTCTGCATCGAACTTAGTTACAAGCTGCTCGTAGGACTGGCCAAAGCCTTTCTTATTATTCATACCTGCCCCCTCATGATTAGCACCATATCTGCCAGAAGAATAACAACACTTTATGTGTTGTTATTCTTCTGGCGAACTCTATATCATTTTTGTGATAATAATCAAGGGAATAAATTACGCAAACAATAAGTATTATAAATTAATCCCCATATCTTGGGCTTTTTGAATTAAAACATACATAGATATTGGGCTTAATAATAAACAACACGCTGAATTATAACTTTTTGTTATTGGCGCAGTGACAACACTCATCCATCAACAACTGCTATATTTTTGTCAGGCGCGCCTCACAAGAGTCAATACAACAGAACCACCAATAAACAACACCAACAAAGACAAAATGCCAACCCGTGGCTCGCCACTCATAACACCGACCCATCCAATTATAACCGGCCCCAGTATGGCTGCGAATTTACCCAGCATATTGTAAAAACCGAAAAACTCGGCTGATCTTTCTTTAGGTATCATGGATGCATACATTGACCTGCTTAGCGCCTGTATGCCGCCTTGCGCGAGACCGATCAGGAATGCCAGATAGTAAAACTCTGTTGCAGCCGTCATTAACGATGCCCTTACAGTAACAACTATGTAAACCGATAGCCCGATAAAAATACCGGCCTTCGCACCCAGGCGCTCACCGATTCGCCCAAACAGAAGTGCTGAGGGGAATCCCACAAACTGGGTGATTAACAATGCACGTATCAGATCTGACTGGTTGATCCCCAGTGACAAACCATAGTCGACAGCCATGCGTACAATCGTGTCGACCCCGTCAATGTATAACCAGTATGCAATAAGAAATAACCACACATTCCGCATAGACCGAATTTCATGCAGTGTTTTCCACACCCGCCTGAAACCATCAAGGACACTCCCGCACCGACTCTCACCGCAATTGTTTTCCGGTTCTTCAACCATTATCAGGGGAATAGAAAACAGCAGCCACCATCCTGCGACAACCAGGAATGACACGCGCACTGCGTATTCAACATCTCTCAACCCGAACCAGTCGGGATGCGTAGTCATCAGGACATTCAGTGCAAGCAGGATCCCTCCACCAAGATAGCCAAGCGAGAAACCCAGGGCGGATGTTCGGTCCATATCGTGCCTGTCAGACACGAATGGCAGCAATGAGTCATAGAAAACGTTACTGCCGGAAAAACCTATGACAGCCCCGACA
>JAOULU010000155.1 GCA_029881855.1 Nitrosomonas sp.
AAAGCCTTTGTCATGGCCTCGACCTTATCTTTATTTTCCTCAATTAATTTTCGTGCAAGTGCATATTGCTCATCCACGATACGACGAATCTCAGCGTCGACTTTTTGCATGGTCTTTTCACTCATGTTTTTATGCGTGGTTACTGAGCGACCAAGAAAAACTTCGCCTTCGTTCTCACCGTATACCATTGGGCCGAGCGAATCAGTCATGCCCCATTGTGTAACCATTTGTCTGGCCAAATCAGTGGCACGCTCAAAGTCATTTGACGCACCTGTCGTCATTTGCTTCATAAAGACTTCTTCAGCAATACGACCACCAAACATAACGGCCAGTCTCTGTAATATTTCTTCACGTTCCATGCTAAAGCGATCTTCAGTTGGCAATTGCATGGTGACACCTAACGCACGACCTCGCGGAATAATGGTTACTTTATGTACCGGGTCAGTTTTTGGTAATAACTGTGCGACAACTGCATGACCTGATTCATGGTAAGCCGTATTCATGCGTTCATGTTCTGGCATAACCATTGAACGTCGCTCAGCACCCATGAAGATCTTGTCCTTAGCGCGTTCGAAATCGTCCATATCGACCAGACGTTTATTGCTGCGTGCAGCGAATAATGCTGCTTCATTGACTAAATTGGCCAAATCGGCACCTGACATACCTGGTGTGCCGCGTGCAAGAATGTCAGCCTTGACATCTGGCGAAAGTGGTACCTTTCGCATGTGTACATGCAAAATTTGTTCACGTCCACGTATATCTGGTAACGGAACGGTTACTTGGCGGTCAAAACGACCAGGACGTAATAAAGCTGGATCAAGCACATCGGGGCGGTTAGTTGCAGCAATCACAATTACACCCATGGCGCCTTCAAAACCATCCATTTCTACCAATAATTGGTTAAGTGTTTGTTCGCGTTCATCATTGCCACCGCCAAGACCTGCACCACGTTGGCGGCCTACCGCATCAATTTCATCGATAAATATGATGCAAGGCGCATGTTTCTTGGCTTGTTCAAACATATCACGTACTCGTGAAGCACCAACACCGACAAACATTTCAACAAAATCAGATCCGGAAATACTAAAGAAAGGTACTTCTGCCTCTCCTGCAATCGCACGCGCTAATAGTGTTTTACCCGTTCCTGGACTGCCAACCATTAGAACGCCGCGTGGAATACGTCCACCTAGCTTTTGAAACTTTGTTGGATCTCGCAAAAATTCCACTAATTCTGAGACTTCTTCTTTCGCTTCTTCGCAGCCAGCAACATCGCTAAATGTTACTGGGTTAGCAGATTTGTCTAACATGCGCGCTTTACTTTTACCAAATGAGAAAGCACCGCCTTTGCCGCCACCTCCTTGCATTTGACGCATAAAGAAAATCCACACACCAATCAATAGCAGCATTGGGAACCAAGAAATGAAGATACTCATCATCATGGATGGCTCTTCTTCAGGTTTTGCTTCAATGATAACACCGGACTTAAGTAAATCACTGACCATCCAAGGGTCAGATGGAGCATAAGTCGTGAACCGCCTACCATCAGATTTTGTGCCTCTGAGGGTGCGTCCATCAATAAGAACTTTGGCAATTCTGCCTTGATTTAATTCAGCGATAAACTGCGAGTATTCCATTGGAACTTGCGCCGGTTGACGTACGCTGAATTGGTTAAATACTGTCATTAAAACTAGTGCAATCACTAGCCAAATGGCCATATTTTTAATTAAATTATTCAAAATAGCTCCTTGGTTCTCACCATAATTTCTTTAATTTACCATTCTAACTCTATTTTATAATTTAGAATAGAACGGTTTATCAATTATATTTAGGTTGAAAAATTATAGCCTTATATAATAGTTGTAATGCCAAGTAGCCTATTCTTATTTTAGAGAACATTTTTTTTACCTAATCCAAGTAAATATAACTCATTACTACGATTACGTGAGGCTTTTGGCTTACGTATTACAACCTTTTTAAATCCAGTACGCATCTCACGTAAAAATTGGTCAAATTCACGACCCTGGAATACTTTGACAAGAAAGTTCCCGTCAGAGTTCAGCCTCTCCATAGCAAATACTAATGCTAATTCTGCTAAATATATACTTTTAGCTTGATCACTAACTACAATACCACTTATATTAGGTGCCATGTCTGAAATTACAAGATCCGGCTGGAGGCCACCCAAATTTTTATCCAGTTGATTGATGGCACATGCTTCTCTAAAGTCATCCTGAATGAATATTACACCGGGTAGTGGTATCATCTCAAGAATATCCAACGCAATGACTTTGCCCTTGGTGCCAACTTTATTTATGGCAACTTGAGACCAGCTTCCAGGTGCGGCGCCTAAATCAACGACGGTTAATCCTGGTTTTAAGATGTTATCACGTTCAGCAATTTCAAGTAATTTGTACGCAGCACGTGAACGGAAGCCTTCTTTTTTTGCTTGTTTGACAAAAAAATCATTTACATGCTCTTTTATCCACGCTTTACTAGTTTTAGCATGTTTCATCGAGTAGAATTATATCTTTCAAGAGGACTTATGTTAACACTAACTGTTTTACGCCAGCGTGAACTTAAAGCACAGGCACATGCAATTAATCCAATTGTAACCATTGGGAAGTTTGGTTTGTCGCCCAGCGTTATTGAAGAGTTAGACCGTGGGCTCATCAGTCATGAGTTAATTAAAGTTAAAGTGCAGCTTGATGATCGTGATATCAGGAAAGCGTTATTTGAAGAGGTATGTAAGAAATTAGACGCCGCACCTGTGCAACATATTGGCAAAATATTTATTATTTATCGGCCCAAACCAGAAGAAGAAAGTAAAAAACAAAATATTCAGCCACCATTTAGAAAAAAACATGACCCACGTCGTTTAAAACGTAGTTTTCAGAACTAATGTTTTTTATCTAGATGTACTTGACATCTAATATTTCATATTCCCGAATGCCGCCAGGTGCCTGGACTTCTGCAATGTCTCCTGTACACTTACCAATTAAGGCGCGTGAGATAGGTGAGCTAATTGATATTTTTCTTTCTTTAATATTGGCTTCATCATCACCAACGATTTGATAGATTACGGTGTCACCGCTTTGCAAGTCTTCCAATTCTACGGTAGCACCAAAAACACAGGCGCCATCAGCATCAATGAGGGCGGGGTTGATGATTTGCGCATTGGAAAGCTTGCTTTCTAAATCGGCAATGCGTCCTTCAATAAACCCTTGCTTCTCCTTGGCAGCATCATATTCAGCATTCTCGGAGAGATCACCATGAGAGCGTGCTTCAGCAATTGCTGCAATGACTGCAGGACGCTGTACGGTTTTCATTTCGTGTAATTCCTTACGCAACGCCTCTGCGCCCACTACGGTTAATGGAATTGTACTCATTGTGATCTTTTGCTTTTCATATTAATCCTATTTGATATGTTGCTATGAATGCAGTTTCTGTAAATTGTAAGCTTGTAATTCTTGCATATTGGTCATGCCTACACAAGCGGCACGTGCGCCAGCTAAGGTTGTATAATATGTAACGTTTGCTTGCAACGCGGCATGACGAATTGAATAAGAATCACGGATCGCACTGCGCTGATTTTTAACCGTATTGATGATTAAACTGATTTCACCATTTTTAATCATATCCACAATATGTGGACGACCTTCTGCCACTTTGTTAATCACGATAACTTTTATACCTGCTTTAGTTATTGTTGCTGCAGTACCACGTGTAGCATAAAGGGTGAAGCCAAGTTCTGCAAGCTTACGAGCTATTTCAACCGCATCCAATTTATCTGTACGACGAACACTAATAAAGATTTTTCCAGTAGTTGGAAGGCGAATATCAGATGCCAATTGGGATTTAACAAAGGCTTCTGCAAAGGTTTTGCCCATACCCATAACTTCACCAGTTGATTTCATTTCTGGTCCCAGTATCGTATCAACACCCGGAAATTTAATAAACGGGAATACGGCTTCTTTCACTGAGTAGTATGAAGGTGTGATTTCTTGAGTAGCATTTTGTGTAACCAATGTTTTTCCAGTCATGCAACGCGCTGAAATTTTTGCTAGTTGGAGCCCTGTTGCTTTGGATACAAAGGGTACTGTTCGTGATGCTCTTGGGTTGACTTCCAGTACATAGACGGTATTATCTTGAATAGCAAATTGAACATTCATGAGCCCTACTACATTTAATGCACGAGCCATAGCTGCTGTTTGGCGGCGTAATTCTTCACGTATGGCTGGCTGAAGATTAAATGGTGGCAATGAGCAGGCTGAATCACCCGAATGAACACCCGCTTGTTCGATATGTTCCATGATGCCGCCGATAAGCACTGTTTCACCATCATGGATGGCATCAATATCTACCTCTGTAGCATTATTAAGAAAATGATCAAGCAGTACGGGTGAGTCATTAGAGACTTTAACAGCTTCACGCATATAGCGTTCTAGGTCGCTTTGTTCATGCACAATCTCCATAGCACGACCACCTAGAACATAACTGGGTCGCACCACTAATGGATAGCCAATTTCATCGGCAGCAGCCAGCGCGGCTTCGGGATTACGGGCGGTGCGATTAGGCGGTTGTTTTAACCCCAATTTTTGCAGCATTTTCTGGAAACGTTCACGATCTTCAGCACAATCA
>JAOULU010000156.1 GCA_029881855.1 Nitrosomonas sp.
ATGGAAACGGAGCAACAGAAAGAAGCGTTTATGCTAACCACCAGTCAGAAAATGGAACAAGTACTTCAACAAGTTGGACTCACAGCAGATGAATATAATGCAATAGGGCAAGCCATTCAATCCGATACCCAGTTGCAAGAAAGAGTCACTTTGATTGCATCAGGTCTTTCTCAACAAGAGCAAGAGTAGTAAACGCCGCTATATCGTATTTCGACGTATTCAGACGATCAACTAAAAACCGGAAAATCTTTCATGGTTATATTGAGACATATCCTGCTCAAGAAGACTTATTCTTTCTTTCATTTTGCTGCCCACAAATAATTGTGGCTCGGAGGGAGGCAAATTCTCACTGAGTTCACGTTCTCTTATTTCAGCCATTGCCTGCTCAAAACTGGCAATAAAAGGATAAGGCACGGCTTTTGCATTTTTAAACAACGCTTCTCCAAAATATGTAAATTCATTCTCATTCGAGCAGCCAAAAGAAGTTTTGTCCGTCGCTGAGGCCGTCAGAATCAAACTGTATTCATCCTTGAGTGTGTCGATAAACCCGCCTGAATAGCAGGCCGAGATCAAGATGATACGCCAGCGTATTCCGGCGTTGTCTAAGTAATCTTTGATAGACTCAGGACGCAAGTCATTTAGGTCAAGCGGCCACATATTGACTGAGAAATCGTGGTCCTGGGAGCCATGACTGGTCAAATACAAAAACACGACATCTTCATCACGGTCCATTATTTCACCCAGGTGATTCAGAGAAAATTTAAGATTTGTTGATGATGCCAAAGGAACCGTATCAATCGTTGTGCTGTTGTTGATTAACGCAATGGACCTTCCTGTTGTACCCAAACTTTGATCCATAAATCGCTGTACATGACCCACTTCCTTCATAAAAACATCCTGGCTTGCATCAGAGCCAAACCCAACAAAGAAAAGATCTGTGGTGCCCGCCACACCGGGTTTTATGGGTTTTAATGCCTCACTGAGTAAGGCAAATTGATTATAATAAACCTGCTCTTGATTAATAGGATCATAATCTTCATAAAAAGTCTCGTCTGGATTATAACCTTCATACCAGAAACTTAACGAAGTACTCGCTAGCGAGTATGACGCGGCTAACCATAAAGCGACAATAAAAGCAGCTTTGCTTTTTTGTCTATCTAGTAACATGTAAGCCATAAAGAAAATAACACCGATTATCCACACCATATACAGCAAATAACCTGTCAGCAGCAATGTATCGGGTAAATGTGGCAAACCAGCATAGACCACCACATACAAAAATGGAGAAATGCTGTAAACCAAGATTAGAAACCGAGATAACCGGCCTTGCTCACCCGCCAATTTGGCAAGCGCAAACCCAATTAGAAACGTTATTAATAACTCAACGCTCAAGTATTCTAAACCATATGTATCAAAAACTGGATAGGGTGTGATCAAGTAGGAAGTGATCAGTACTGTTAGACCATAAAGGCATATCAACAGAAAAATTTGATCAAAAGATACAACAGCTTGTTCAATAGCGCTGCGTCGAAAGCACAGTAACTTTACACCACAATACAAATTGCTGAATAAAGCATAAAACTCTCTAACGAATGGGGCCTTTTTGGTTTCTTCTGGATATTCTATGCCTAACTCCATCTTATCCTCTAATGAGAAATAAATTTAATCGATATGCTATAAACGGCATTCGCTTAGAAACATAGAGGCATAAATTAGTCGCAGCAATGATTTCTTAAATGACATGCTATGTCATACACTTATGCACGTTACACCCACAAAGAGAAATTAATAGCCGTCAACCCAATAATGAATTCTGATTAATATAAGATGTTTTACTAAAATAGGTTTTAAGTGTGAGAATGGCAGCAGCATAGCGCCACTGTGAGGCGAGAATAAGGCAGGCAAGTTAGAAATATAGGTTTACTGCAAATAAGCCCTCATTATTATGATCATAGCGATTTAATTCCACACGTAAATCAAGGTCTTGTGAAAGCGAATATCGGGTCTCGAATTGAGATGTGAAGAAACGCTTAGTATCTCCAACAAAGAAAGCTTGATAACTACCCGCCAATTTTATTTTCAAGTTTTCAGAAATATCATAGAAAGCACCAACCTCTACGTCACCACCAAGCCGATAATTTTGCTTCAAATGGCTGGAGAATTCGGTTTTTACATCTAAAAATGAAAACAGCAATAATGGTGAGAAAAATTCTGACCGGTAAGAAATTCCCCTGCCATAATTCGCTTTGTAGGAGTTGCAATAATTACAATCGTAATCTCTGAGCGTATCCATCTCCAAAGTCCCACGCCAAGAAGGTTTAAAAAATAACGCATCATAGGGGTTAAGCGATGTGATTGATAGAATTTTTACACTATCCAATCTAACCTTTTCGGACTCAAGAAAATAACGCAGTTTAAAATCCAGAAAAATAATCTCAGAATCTTTATCATAGCCGACATCCCTGGCCATCAGGTCATGATAAGCCGGGCGGTAAGCGAATTCTAAAAAAGGCTCGTCGTCATTATGCCCCGAAGCAACTCGAAAGCGGTCTGTTCCATGACCTTGATGTGGTGGGCTAGAAAAATGTGTCGTTAAATCTTCCTCAATGTCGGTTACTTGCAGGCGGCTTCTGGCTAAAAGAATTGAATGGGGTATCTTCACTTCATTACTAATCTCTTCTTGCATACTTTTATATTGCAAAAGATCCATATAGGCATCTAATAAATACATCTGTGACTGGACCGGTAAATTTCTAAAAGCGGGGTTTTCTGGTGTTATTTTTTCCTCGACCAAGGCTTGGAAAATCTGTTTCTCCTCACCATTCATTTTTAATCTTTTTTGGTTCATCTGGTTGAGAACTGCTGGTCGGTACACAACATCTTTAACCAAGTCTTCCTGGTCCATAACGATTTTTACAGTATCCGATGGAATGACACTAAAGAAAAATTCGTCTTGTAATCGTAGATCTGGGTTGGCAACCTCTAGCAGGGATAGCACATGGTAAGAACAATTTTCCTGGAAATAATAATAATCAAAATATGTTCCTCCCAGTTCCCACAAATGCAAGAGCATCGTATCCAACTGGTCTTCAGTGAAATTAAGTTCGTATTCCCAAAGATCCCTACTTTCCCAGTTATTGTATTCTTGTACTTTAGTATAGTAGGGAAATATTTCAAAACGTCCTTCAAATGAACCTATCAAACCTTTTAAAGCATAAAGTAATGGATTCTCTGTATCTGGCACGGCTGCATAGTTAGCACCGTAATTCAATAATTTTTTATCACTTCCAGTTCTCCGGCTATCGATACGCACTAATGTATGGCCAAACATTGAAGCGGGATTGTTCATAAAATAAGATGCAAAAACAAGTGTTACACCAACTGGATCCAATGTCTCAAGCCAACGATCCAAACGATCACATTCATGTACCTCTAACCGATTGTTGTCGAATGTAAGTTGCTCATTTAGCCATTTGAACCGCGCAGGAAAATTACATTGCGGATGTTCCTTGTCTTCGGCAACATCTTCAAGAGGCATGAAGAAACTGGCAATGGTTGCGGCTAATTCAGCTTCAGGGTCAGTTTTTCCATGAGGCGAATTAAAAAAATCCATTCCATCGGCCTCACTGATCAATCCGCCAAAGGTTCTCTTACCGTATTTAAGTAATAAGTGCCAAGTACGTTGATCACTGAGTGATTTTTTATTGGCCTGCTGTTGCAGCTCAGCCAAGTAACTCGTGGTATCTTTTACATTATTTTGGGAGTTGGCAAGCCCGGGAAACAAACAAAGCCAAAAAAACAACGTAATAACAAGGTTAGCAGGTGACAAAGGTACTCTAGGGGCAGTAGGAATAAAAAGATGTGGTGTGGGAAGCAAACGGATAAGGATAAACTTGCCTATATCCGTTTGCAAGCTAGGCTTAATTCAATGCAGATAACTTAATATTGCAAGAACTCGCAAGCTGAGGATGTTGAGTTAGCTCACTTTCTAACTGACTGAGTAAATCAGTTGAAGTCGTTTGGTCATCCATTACCAAATACTCAAATCTTTCCTGAGTCATAGAGCCGAACGCTTGGTGGGAGTCTGTAGGGCACTGATACAAACCGGCCAAAGTGTATAGAATTTCACCTTCACCTTGAGCCATTTCTTTAACCAAACCAGTGTAATTTTCTTGTGCAAAGATCTCGCGCTCTTTGATTGAACTCACCAACCCGTGGTCCGCACAATTTGATGTCCCTGAAGTGATTCCAAAGGTTTGGGAACCAGAAGTTCCATTTGTAGTAGCAGCAAAAATTTGCCCTGGGCCAGCCTTCGATCCAATAAACATTGAACCCAAACCACAACCTGCAGCGCCATAACCAGCAGCAAATGCAGAAACAGGAAGTGAAAGCAAGAAACCTACGATTACCATCAGACTAAGTTGTTTCATGTTATGTTCTCCATAAAATGACATCTCTGTTTCAAGCCCAGGCCAATTCTTAGAAAACTGGTCATGATCTTAAAACACCTAACTTCTCTTCAGAATCGACTACAAAGGAAATTGGCAAAACCAACCTCCTTTTTGGTTGCTACGAAGATAAACCTACAGAAATTTCAATAAGTTGTC
>JAOULU010000157.1 GCA_029881855.1 Nitrosomonas sp.
TACATTTCCACGAATTTATGCTTGATATACATGCACGTCTGGAAGCATGGCATACGCTTTCCACAAAAGCACGTGCCAGCGGCGATGACCCAATCCCCGCTGTTGCACGCCAGATCGCCAATGAGGCGACACTACTATGCTTTGATGAGCTACAAGTAACCGATATTGCCGATGCCATGGTCGTCGCTCGATTGTTCGAAGCATTGCTTGATCATGGCGTCATTGTTGTTGCTACGTCAAATAGAGTGCCGGATGATCTATATAAGAACGGCCTAAACCGCCAGCGTTTTATGCCCTTTATTGACCGCATTAAGCAAACATTCGAGATTATTCCACTCAATGGCCCCATTGATTATCGGTATGATCGTTTAAAAGGTGCGACCACTTATTACACCCCTGTTAATGAAGACACCACCGACAAGTTAGCGGCAACATTTTTTCGCCTCACCGATCGTCGCATAGAAGACCGTGCCAAGGTTCCCAGCGCAGAACTGGATGTACAAGGACGCAAACTTTTTGTCCCCAAATCAGCCCGTGGCGTTGCGGTTTTTTCATTCAAACGACTGTGCGCCAATCCGCTCGGTTCAGCGGATTATCTCGCTATTGCCAGAACCTATCATACCGTCATCATGGTCGCGATCCCCCAATTTGGCAAAGAAAATAGCGACCAGGCGACACGCTTTGTCACCTTTATCGACGCGCTGTATGAGCATGGCGTGAAATTCCTATGCTCCGCAGCCGTGCCACCTAAATTACTTTATACAGCGGGTGAAAACAGTTTTGAGTTTGAGCGCACGGTATCTCGCCTGATGGAAATGCAGTCAGAAGATTATCTAGCCAGAGGTCATGAGAAAGCACAATGAAGCGCAACAAGCTTCCCTACCAGACAACATTTTATTTTAATAAAAATAATTTGTTTAATTAGTAGAAAATATCGCATATATCGCGTTAGGGGTGTTTAGGCAAATGACCCTGGCAAAAAAACTAAAAAAGTTAGGTGCTGCTTTATCTGATCTTAACGGCATCTTAGTTAGTTAAGCATAATGTTAATTACAGTACTGTTGTAACTCCTATACGAGATAAAATAATGCAAGGTGATATATCAGGAGTAAAAGAATTGCTACGATATAACGGAGGTATGGGAAGTCTTAATGATGTGTACGTATGTGAGGATAATGGCCATAAAATTGCAAAAGAAGACGAGAAACAAATAAATGAGGCGTATTTACATATCCTGGAAAGTGTGTGGAAATTGGCGAAGAAATTTTGATTATGCACACCTCTAACAAGCTGTTCCAGATGGCTTGGTGAATTCACCATCCTCAACCAGCGCGGCAAGACAATGAAATTTTCAAGCTAACTGGTATTAATTGAGTTGGTTCTACTTATTTGATTGCGCTTGAGAAAGTTCAGTTAGAAAACGATGGCTCATTTCATCCGGTTGACTCTCACAATAATCATGCATACCAAACCAGCGATAACGATTTTGCCCAATTTTACTATAGGCAAAATCACGCAAGCTACGTGGTATTACAACCACAATTGAAAAAAATGGCCAGGGCAAGTGCAATTTTTTACTGATACGAATAAAAGCATTGCTTTTAATATAGGGGGTTGCTTCGTCTATTAACACAAAGCTGTCGCGGTAATCGACCGGAAAACCAAATTGCGTCAACAGCACTTTGCCGAGCGGGGATTGAAGCGGGATAAAGCTAAATACCTCATGATGATCACGTTTAATAATAAACCGGACGGTGTGATCACATAGATTGCAAACCCCATCAAATAATACCAATGGATGCTGAAAGATTGGCGAATCACCCGCTATGGCCGTTGTCACGATTGGCTCAGTCATATCATGGAATCATTTGGCAATTTTGACCTATTAGGCAAGCATAGCGCTTAGAAGCTCGATATGTAAATACGCCATGGAATCTGGTAGAGCATCAGCAATAGTATGCACAATAAATACCAACGTCCATAATCTTTCCAATGTGTTTGACTAACGGCGTATCCCAGCACACTCAGTGTCCACCCAAAACCATAGACTGGTGCGGGTACATAAGTGGTCACAATAAATAATAACAACGACCAATGCCCTAGCTTATCCATCAATGGCGTGCGGAACATGAAAAAAGCAACAATGACCAACTCGATAATAACGACCCACCAGCCAGTTAACCAGGCCAGTGTTTTCAGCAATGCTGGTGAATAGACTTCGATAGAGTTTAAATCCTGGCCAAGGTACGCCTGTTTCAAGTTGAAAATGGCCATATGGTTACTGGCCAGTTGTTTCATATCGAGGCCAAAAAAACCAAGAAATCCATTAAAGCGTTCATCAACGATAAACGTATACTCAAAAAACGATCCGTCTAGGTAAGGATCGCTGGAATAGAGCTTCCAAAAAACGGACATGCCCATGAGTAAAATAATGAGTAAACGCGCATTACCCGCTATAATTTTCAGTTGATTAGCGGGTGAAGCTGAGAATGCACAAAACAGCATAATGGCGACATAACTCAATAGAAACTTGTGGTTGTCAATTGGATGCCAGTGATACATTATGGAGAATACACTGACACAGGCAAATGTGAGCCAATAGCGAGGGTCACGCAATAATTCACGATAAAGTAATGCACTTATGGCCAGAAACATGGTTGCAATCTTGGCAAACCAGGTGGTGTAACCATAAAACAGAAAGATGGATAAAACCAACAACGGTATGATGTCCAAGGGCTGCATCGTGGTTAAACGATGCAAAAAAGTTTTTAAACTGACAGCCTCAGATTGGGTCGTTTGGATAGGCATATTCAGTATATTTGTATGTTTTAATGGTGTTGGTTCTGCTCTCTAATCGGGTCTTCCACAACTCTAATACAATGCCTTCGATATTGACCGGATGTTCAGCATCACCGATATGTGCATTGTGAATAAAGACCAGAACCGGACGGTAATGCTCTTGTTTATATGCATTTGAAGTGAATGTTCCCGAGTGAACCCAGTTAGCCTGATAAATCTGCCGCGCAAGATTTTCCAAGTTTTCTTCGGTAGGCTCAGCCCGTGCGATGGTGGACGGTATGTTAAATGCATCTTTGAGCTGTATTGGTATGATTTCATCATCAACATGTAAGTAAACCTTAAAGAAACGTGAATCAATGGTATCAACGGACGAAAACATACCAAAACCACCACCTTGCCAAGTAGATAAATCAAAGGTCTGCACGCGGTAGAACTGATTGATGACAACCAGAATAGCAATTAACGGCGTAACCCAAAGCAACGCCTTGTCTAAATATTTCATATAGGGAAAATGTCTGCCTCTTTGGTGTCGTCAACTTATTGACGTGTTTTTAGAGCAAATAAAAAACAGATGGGGAAATTGGTTTCCGTTCGGGATTTTCTGCCATAGCCGCCACAACTGACGGACTTAATTTTTATCTAACTTATACGTAAGTCGCAGATTATAACACTTTTATATCCAACCTGCCTTGAATTCAAAGGGGTCAGACTCGATTGTGCCACTAAATTAAGACATACTTTTGTTTAGTTAAATAAATTAAAAAGATAAGTATGGCACGACTTCCGAGATTTGATGTTCCTGGATACACCCAACATGTGATTCAACGCGGCAATTAACGCAAAGACGAGCTGCGGATTATCAGAGACAAGCTAATAGGTGACAACATCTTTGTGTGAAGTTTTCTTAATCGTTGTGATGTTTATCACATTCATAAATCATTTTTAATGCTCAAATATCTTAGAATTTAATCTTTATTAAATTTCGGCACTTCTAAAACCATATCGCAGCTATATTCTGTTCAAATGAGGGGGCTATTATGAAAAAAATATATTTATTATTTGCAATGTTTGCGTTTATATTTTCTGGGGTTGTTGCTGGCAAGGAGCACGGATTAAACGATTTGAATTTAAAGTTAGAACATTTTCAATGTTATCCTGTTCTTGAAGGAGCTGAAAATTCAGATAAAGTCTTTCTAATTGATCAGTTTAATCCTAATGGAGAATCTGTATTGGTTTCAAGAGCGTTACGTTTTTGTAACCCGGCCGTTAAAATTCATGACGGAAAAAAATTTGGTATCAATGATCCGGATCATCACCTCACTTTTTATGCTACCTACCCAAGCGCCCAGCCTAACCGTATAGTATCTCTTGTTAACCAGTTTGGTAAACAAAAACTACGTCTAAGGGATGCCCGCGTATTAGCTGTTCCAACTCAGAAATTTTTAAACCATCACAATGCACCAGAGAGCCTTGATCACTTTCGATGCTATCAGGCAAGGGGCAAGAGTTTTGTACAAACAGAATCAATTTTTACCACAAAACCGCTATTTAAAGGCGGAATAAAAGTTGGTTTATCTGATCAATTCATTCCCAAAGCAGTTCATAAAATCATTGAGCCCGTTGCTTTCTGTAATCCTGTCGAGAAAATTCATAACGATGTGCCATTTAAAATAGAGCATCCAGAATCACACCTTACATGCTACTCAATGACGCGGGTGGAATTTGAAAAAACATTTGCGATTGGAAATCAGTTTCAGGCCGATTCTAAAATCCATGTCGGCTCGCCTGATACTTTATGTGTTCCAA
>JAOULU010000158.1 GCA_029881855.1 Nitrosomonas sp.
TGGAATCGCATTACGTTAATTTGCAAAAGTTGATTGACCATCGCGCAAAAGTTTGGAATCGGCTTTGTCTCTCAGGCGCTAAGCGTGTAACGGAATTGATCATAAATGTTGCTTGCTATCGTGAAAGTAAAGGCGCGAAGATTGATAATATTGCTGATTCAATATCGGTTGACCGCTTGCAGGATTTTGTCAGAAGAGCAGAGCAACATTGTCTTAAGGACCTATTAACCATATTTAATTTTTCAGAAAATGATGTGGCTATTCAGAAAATACCGGTTAGCAATGGCCAATGGCAACTGGACATATTTGCTCCCGGGATTCTAAAAGCCTATGGATTAGATGTTGGTAGTGCTGCAGCAAAGGGTGCAGCAGCAGGTGTAGGTATTGATCTAATGGTGGGTGGCATGAGTTTAGGTGCAGCCAGCGCATTGGGTGCCATAGCGGGCGCAGGCTGGTCAACTTTCAGGCGATATGGTGACGAGATCAAGGCAAAAGTACAAGGGACACAATGGCAATGTGCTGATGAGAGTACATTAGGCGTGCTTTACCTGCGTCAAAAACAATTATTAGAAACCCTAATGCACCGCGGACATGCTGCGCATGACACCATGCAAGTAGAAGCGCCCGACACAGCTAAGCTGCCAGACAATTGGACTAAAATAACCAGTACCTTGCGTCAGAATCCGTCTTGGCGTAAACCTACAGCATCGAGAAATAATGATAAAAATTATCAAGAGATTGAGGCAAAACTAGTTGGTACATTGTTGGCTAAGCTTTAAACTTAACTTGTACTTCGCTGATATATGGTATGGAAGAAACAGCTTGTTTGAGCTGTTGTATAAAAGATTTTGCTTCACTGGTGTTATCTAGGATACCGATAGGCAGATCTAGTTCAACGTGAATTTCGCCAGATAGATAATGCAAAGTGATGTCTTCAATTACTGATAATGGCAACTGTGGCCAACATTGTTTTAATTCATCAAGTACGGCTTCACGGAAAGGCAAATCGTTACAGGGAGACCCTGCTTCATCATTTTCCGGGTCAATATGTACGGTAACGTCAGTTACAACGTCTACCTCATCCATTAGGCGGCGACGCACAGCATCGCCAATCTGATGCCCTTCAGACACGCTTAGACGCGGATCAACCTGAATATGCACATCAATAAACGCATCGCCTGCACTTTTGCGTGATCTCAGCATATGTATGGAGCGCACACCATTAATATCGAAGATATGACCGCGAATTGTTTTGATTTTTTCAGGATCAAGCGCGGTATCAATTAGCTCCTTACTGCTGGAGCGAACCAAATTAAAACCAATCTTGGCAATCATTACAGCAACGACTACCGCTGCAACAGCATCCAGATAAGGGTATCCATGCATAGCACCCGCGATACCAATGACAACAACAATTGATGAAATTGCGTCTGATCGGCTATGCCAAGCATTTGCCATTAACATTTCTGAGCGCAAGCGACGCGCTGCTGCCATTGTGTAGTGGTAAATCCATTCCTTGGAAATAACAGATATGATGGCGATAATCAGCGCTAACAAACCGGGGGCCAGTAACATACCGGGGTCATTAAGTCTCCGTACAGAGTCGTAAGCAATGCCAACAGCAACGATAATTAATATAAATCCTAGCCCTACTGTTGCTAGGGTTTCAATGCGACCATGGCCATAGGGGTGGTCCTCGTCAGCTTCTTTATGAGCATGCTTGGCGGCGTAGAGTACAAAAAAATCGGTAAATAAATCAGAAAAAGAATGGATGCCATCCGCAATCAGCGCTTGAGAATTTGCTAGCCAGCCAACAATAATTTTGGCAGTACCTAGCAAAAAATCAGCAGCAGCTCCAATCAGCGTCACTTTACGCACTGATTTATAGCGTAGTTGTTGGTCCACTGTGTTGGATGTTGCGTTCATACTGTTTATATCCAAGAAAAATCAGTTGAACATGATGTTTTGTGTTGGTTGCTTATTATAATAAATATAACAATTCACAGGCAGAGACTGCTACCGTAGGTAAATATGTTTACATTCTATCTCATAGCCTGAGATAGAATACTTTAAATTGGCAAAGGTTTATTAAACGGTCAGATTGACCAGTGTTTTGGATAGGTCCGTATCAGTGGTATTGTTGCTATAGGCTGCATTAATTTTGTCTACAATCCGTTGTGTACTTTCTTCATCATTATCGCTATTGCTGTTATTTGTATTTTGACTTGCTATTTCTGCGCGGGCTTCAGCTGCCATGGCAGCTGCGGCAATCGCAACGGATCGATCTTGTGATGAGGGTTGAGCAGGCGCTAGCGCAGCACGCTGAATTTGTTGCGCCTTTTGTAGGGTGGCTTCTGGATCACCGGATACGCTGGATGTGTCAATTTGTACTTCACCACTCACTGCGTATAGTTGCCCATCTGGCCCGCGTTGGTATTCAAATGAAGGCCCGCCTTTTGCTAAGCCACCTGCAGCAGCCATATGTGCCAGCTCATGCGCGCGAACTTCTTGGTCTCTAATCCGTAACTCGTTGATTTGGCGTTGTACTTCTGGGTCTTTTTGCTGAGTGATTGCTGGCTCAGATTTGTTGGTGTCAGCTTGCTGGTCTGTTTTAGCTTCCGTGTCTTTATTTTGTACGAATTGATTGGCTCCGCTATTGGGGGGCAAGGGTAGTTGCGGTGAGGTATTGGAAGGTTCTGTCTCCATTTTTCTTATGCATTAAACAGTTGTAAGCACTTAAGTCTATCGGCTTATTACGCTAATTCTTTAGGCCTGTTGATCTCCATCCGGCTGAATAAGATAAATAAGTGTAATACCGATAATGACAACTAGGCGAAATGCTGCCTGTTGGCCGTTGGCAACTTCGGATTGCCACATTAAAAACCATTCCCCACCAACGGTCATAAATCCAGTGAACCAAAGTATGATGCCAAGTGTTAATCCCAAGATGGCCCATTTTTTAGCTTGATTAAATGCGACTGGATTCTGAATAGACTTAAATAAACAGTAACCGCCTAGCCAGCACAATATGGCAACAATAATTTCTAAAAAGATGATCAAACCATAGACGATATGGTGAATAAATGGAGACTCAATAGCACGCCATAGTCCTTGATTATCAGGAAATGTTGTGTCCATTTTGAGTACATGGCTAATGATTACGTAATTTGAATTGTAATCAGCAAGATTACTAAATGCTGCTAGAGAAGCAAAAAGTGCAATAGCCCAAATAAATATAACTTTAGATAATCGTGTGTACATATCCTTACTTCTTTGTGGATAGTTATTTGGCGCATTGCATCATTGAACGTTTGCGATGATTAATGCCAGAAAGGCAATAGTTTTTTAAATAGGTTATAAATGTAGATAGATTAAGTCGAGCATCGAATGTGAAGACACATGTTTAGATTGGAAGTGTTTAGACTACAACCGCCAAGGTATTAACCGAAAATTTCGGCTAACTTCAGTATTTTAAAGAAGTTAGCCGAATATCGTTACAGCTTAGTAATTTAAGAATAAATTAACTGCCAGGATATGCTGCATTTGATCCGGGCGGAGATTATCTGGTCTGTTGAAATGTTGGTTTAAGTAACCAATTTCACCCGTTGCAACCTTGTTGAATTTGTAGGCGAGTCCTGCAAATACACGATTCTGGTTGTAACCTGCTCTGGCACCTGTATCAATATCGTTGAGGTTGACAAAAATTTCGTCAAGTACCACAAAACTCATATTCGGTGACACTGAAGGCATGGGCACAGACAGTTTGAACATTTGTCTGAATCTATGTGCAACATCGGTGCTACCTTGGATGTCAAAGAAACGTTGTTCCATACGTGTACGGCTGGTAATCGTACCAAAAGAGTATGTATTGGCCCATAATAGTTGTTGCCAGATACGGTGTTCATTAAACGGGCTGTTCCCTGCAAACGGGCGGTTGGTTGGAATCCAGGCATAGCCTAACCAAACAGTTGTTTTTTCATTAAGTGCATAACCGACACCAGGTCGAATGATACCTTGAGAAAACCTTGATGTATCGTTACCAAAACGGCCTTGTCCTTCAAGCCACCATTTTAATTTTGGGTTAATAGTGGATAGGGTGCCTGTGGCTGTTAGATTTCCCCATGTTTGAAAATCTTCTACAGTACTTTCAGCGGCAATTGGGCTGCTGAGAATTAGACTGAGTGCTAACGATGCGATAAGTATATTTATTTTTTTGAACATTTAATTTCCTTTCTGGAACTATTTACTCTATATATTTTAGTTAGAATTATTTTTTGTTATTTATTTTACTTTTTTTAAGCAAATGTATAAGTGCAAGCTTTATAGAAAAAACAATATTATGCTTGTTTCGTTAATTCCGCTGCGAAGAATAACATAATAATTGTTAAGAAAGTGTCAAGAGTTTGCCTTGGTTATAATTGATTTGTGCTTAAATCAATACGTTAGAGCTAAAATTCTCACCGTGAAGCATTGGTCTATATTTCATAAAAAATAAATTGAAAGGATCTACACATTAAACTGCCATTTGAGAATATCCAGATAGAACTTGCCAGGTCCGGTTTTTATAAAGGTTTAAATAAGTTTATGA
>JAOULU010000159.1 GCA_029881855.1 Nitrosomonas sp.
ACTAACCCATTGTCTGAAATTACACACAAACGCCGTATCTCAGCTTTGGGTCCGGGTGGTTTAACACGGGAAAGAGCAGGTTTTGAGGTACGTGATGTGCACCCAACACATTATGGCCGTGTATGCCCAATTGAAACGCCAGAAGGACCTAACATTGGTTTGATAAATTCACTCGCATTATTTGCACGCACAAATGAATATGGGTTTATTGAAACACCTTATAGTAAAGTTAACGACTGTCATGTTAGCGATCAGATAGACTATCTGTCAGCTATTGAGGAAGGCAAGTTTATGATTGCTCAGGCTAATGCGGAGCTAGACAAAAAAGGTCGGTTTGTCAGTGAAATAGTGTCGTGTCGTAATAAGAATGAATTTGCATTGTCATCACCTGAACGTATTGAGTATATGGATGTGGCGCCTGCACAGATTGTTTCAGTGGCAGCATCTTTAATTCCATTTTTAGAGCATGATGATGCTAACCGCGCGTTGATGGGATCAAATATGCAGCGTCAAGCTGTTCCCTGTTTACGTGCAGAAAAATCACTTGTTGGCACAGGCATAGAGCGCGTTGTGGCTGTACATTCCGGAACCACGGTGCGTGCTGAACGTGGTGGCGTTGTAGACTATGTTGATGCAAGCCGCATTGTGGTGCGTGTACATGATGCTGAAGCTCATATGGGAGAGGTAGGTGTTGATATCTACAACTTAATTAAATATACGCGTTCGAATCAGAATACCAATATTAACCAGCGCCCATTGGTTAATATTGGCGACCAAATAGAAAAAGATGACGTTATTGCTGATGGCGCCTCTACCGATATGGGAGAATTGGCATTAGGGCAAAATATGCTGGTGGCATTTATGCCGTGGAATGGTTATAACTTTGAGGATTCAATTCTTATATCTGAACGAGTTGTTGCAGAAGATCGTTTTACATCCATACATATAGAAGAGCTTTCTGTTGTCAGTAGAGATACTAAGCTTGGTACTGAAGAAATAACAGCTGATATACCCAATTTATCTGAACAACAACTGAGCCGACTTGATGAGTCAGGTATTGTCTATATCGGTGCAGAAGTAGAAGCCGGTGATGTGTTAGTCGGCAAAGTTACGCCAAAAGGTGAGACACAACTAACACCTGAAGAAAAATTATTACGTGCTATTTTTGGTGAAAAAGCATCTGATGTTAAAGACACATCGTTGCGCGTGCCATCAGGGATATCTGGCACGGTCATTGATGTGCAGGTCTTTACGCGAGAAGGTATAGAGCGTGATAAGCGTGCACAACAAATTACCGACGATGAGTTAGATCGCTATAAAAAAGATCTGGCGGATCAAATGCGTATTGTTGAAGAGGACGCGTTTGAACGTATTAAGCGTTTGTTGACAGGTAAAAAAGCAACTGGTGGCCCCAATAAACTTGCAAAAGGCACAGTGATTTCGGCTGAATATCTTAAGAGTATTGATCCGCATTATTGGTTTGATATTCGATTGTCTGATGAAGATACCAGCTTGCAACTCGAGCAAGTACGGGAAAGCATGGCGCAAAAACGCAAGGAATTTGACGCAGCGTTTGAAGAGAAAAAGAAAAAGCTTACACAGGGTGATGAATTAGCGCCTGGTGTACAAAAGATGGTGAAAATTTATATTGCTGTTAAGCGTCGTTTGCAGCCTGGCGATAAAATGGCAGGACGTCATGGTAACAAAGGCGTGATTTCAAAGATTGTACCATTGGAAGATATGCCTTATATGGCGGATGGAACGCCAGTTGATGTCGTATTAAACCCTCTGGGTGTCCCGTCGCGTATGAATGTCGGGCAGATACTGGAAGTGCATTTAGGCTGGGCAGCAAAAGGATTGGGTCATAAAATTGATGAGATGTTGCGCGCTGAAAGAAGTGCTAATGAAGTCAGGTCATTCTTAAACAAAATATATAATGACAGTGGTAAGAAAGAAGATATTTCTACGTTATCCGATGATGAAATTATGTCTTTAGCCGGGAATCTGACTCAGGGTGTTCCTTTCGCAACGCCCGTATTTGATGGTGCATCTGAGGAAGAAATTAAAGCCATGTTAGATTTAGCTGGGTTACCGAAGTCTGGCCAGATAACGCTTTATGATGGCAGAACAGGTGAGGCATTTGATCGGCCTGTGACAGTGGGTTATATGCATGTATTGAAATTGCATCACCTGGTTGATGACAAAATGCACGCGCGTTCCACAGGACCCTATAGCTTGGTTACACAACAACCACTAGGTGGAAAAGCGCAATTTGGTGGACAGCGTTTTGGTGAAATGGAAGTTTGGGCGCTTGAAGCTTATGGTGCTGCTTATACATTGCAAGAGATGTTGACAGTCAAATCTGATGATGTTGCAGGACGTACAAAGGTATATGAAAGTATCGTTAAAGGGGATCATAAAATTGATGCTGGAATGCCGGAATCATTTAATGTACTCGTGAAAGAAATACGATCACTGGGTATGGATATAGATTTAGAGCAGAATTAATGATCCAGGCGAAGAGTAATTAACCAAAAGCAAGTCTTTTGTTTTGCATTCGTCCTTTATGCCGAATTTTTTATTGCCGCTTGATTTACAGGAGTGACAAATGAAAGCACTAT
Organism: Nitrosomonas sp.; assembly: GCA_029881855.1. Classification (GTDB taxonomy): domain Bacteria; phylum Pseudomonadota; class Gammaproteobacteria; order Burkholderiales; family Nitrosomonadaceae; genus Nitrosomonas. The sequence continues at coordinate 2,622 of JAOULU010000159.1, forward strand.
TAGATTTATTTAAACAAGTTACTCATAAAGAAGAGTTTGATGCAATTAGAATTGGTCTGGCTTCCCCAGAGAAAATTCGTTCATGGTCTTATGGCGAAGTAAAAAAGCCTGAAACCATAAATTATCGTACCTTCAAACCAGAAAGAGATGGGTTGTTCTGCGCCAAGATTTTTGGTCCCGTAAAAGACTATGAATGCTTATGTGGTAAATATAAGCGTCTTAAGCACCGAGGCGTCATTTGTGAAAAGTGTGGCGTAGAGGTTACCTTGTCTAAGGTGCGACGTGAGCGTATGGGGCATATTGAGCTGGCGTCTCCAGTTGCACATATTTGGTTCCTTAAATCATTACCGTCTCGATTAGGCATGGTATTAGATATGACGCTACGTGATATTGAGCGTGTATTGTATTTTGAGGCGTATGTTGTTACGGATCCAGGTATGACGCCACTAGCAAGATGCCAATTATTAACCGAAGACGATTATCTGGCTAAAACGGAAGAATATGGTGACGATTTTAGTGCCAGTATGGGGGCTGAAGGTGTTCGTGATTTACTAAGTAATCTTGATATTAGTATTGAAATAGAGAATCTTCGACGTGAAATGGAGAGTACTGGCTCAGAGACTAAGATTAAGAAGATATCCAAACGACTTAAGGTCTTGGAGGCATTTAACAAATCGGGTATTAAGCCACAATGGATGATACTCGCCGTATTGCCAGTACTTCCGCCAGATCTACGTCCTCTTGTTCCATTAGATGGCGGGCGTTTTGCTACCTCTGATTTAAATGATTTATATCGTCGAGTTATTAATCGTAATAATCGACTCAAAAGGCTGTTGGAACTAAAAGCACCAGAAATTATTGTGCGTAACGAAAAGCGTATGCTGCAGGAATCTGTAGACTCGTTATTAGATAATGGTCGCCGAGGCAAGGCAATGACTGGTGCGAATAAACGTGCCTTGAAATCGCTAGCGGATATGATTAAGGGTAAAGGTGGACGTTTCCGCCAGAATTTGCTTGGAAAACGTGTCGATTATTCGGGTCGCTCTGTAATTGTTGTGGGTCCACAATTGAAGCTTCATCAATGTGGTTTACCCAAGAAGATGGCACTCGAGTTGTTTAAACCCTTTATATTTAGTAAGTTAGAATCAATGGGGATTGCGAGTACTATTAAAGCGGCTAAAAGAGAAGTAGAAAATGAGACGCCGGTTGTATGGGATATTCTGGAAGATGTGATTCGTGAGCATCCTGTTATGTTGAATCGTGCGCCAACCTTACATCGATTGGGTATTCAAGCTTTTGAACCTGTGTTAATTGAAGGTAAAGCTATTCAATTGCATCCGTTGGTTTGTGCAGCGTTTAATGCTGACTTTGATGGCGACCAAATGGCTGTGCATGTGCCGCTTTCCCTAGAGGCGCAAATGGAGTGCCGTACCTTAATGATGTCGACCAACAATGTGCTTTCTCCCGCAAATGGAGAGCCTATTATTGTGCCGTCACAGGATATCGTACTTGGATTATATTACACCACACGGGAAAAAATTGGTGCGCTTGGTGAAGGCATGCTGTTTCCTAACATTGGTGAGGTATCGCGTGCGTATGAAACTCGTAATGTTGAGTTAAATGCCAAAGTTACGGTTCGAATTAAAGAGCATGAAATCACTGTTGATGGTGAACGCAGTGAAAAAATAAATCGTTATGAGACAACCGTTGGGCGGGCGCTCTTATTTGAGATATTGCCACCTGGTTTGCCCTTTTCATATATCAATAAGACTCTGAAGAAAAAGGAAATATCAAAGCTTATAAATGCAAGCTTCCGACGTTCTGGTTTACGTGAAACAGTCATCCTTGCGGATAGATTAATGTATGCTGGTTTTAGCTTTGCAACTCGAGCAGGTATATCAATTTGTGCTGATGATATGCTGACACCACCGCAGAAGAGTGAAATTATTGCCGCTTCTG
>JAOULU010000160.1 GCA_029881855.1 Nitrosomonas sp.
CAGGGCCACTACCAGAAATAGCCGTCACAGCATGCAGCATCTCCTCTTCATCCAACCAAAGCACATCACCCACCGCACTTAAAATTGATTCAGCCGTTTTCTTATCTTGCTCGTTTGCATTTGGTGCGGCATATAAACCCGTCACGCCAGCACGCACCAATGATGGTGTGTTTGGCATAGCGCGTATCACACGCTCATAATTTCCTAACCAGCGCTTTATATCTGTTGCACGAATGCCCGCTGCAATTGAAATAATCAATTGTTCTTCAAGCAAAAATGTCAACTGTTGCGTTAAATCAAATAGCTGTTGCGGTTTTACAGCCAGCATTACCACATCACAATTAGCAACGCCACTGGCCAAATCAGATGTTACAGATACACCTAGATCGGTCTTGATTCTCGCACGGCTTTCAGCGTTAATTTCCACAACACAAATTTGTGTCGCGTTATAACCTTGATGAATCAGGCCATTGATTATTGCAGTGGCCATATTACCACCGCCTATAAATGTTATTTTCATATTTATTCGTTATCAAATTAAATCAAAGCCATAACAGGAAACATCGATTGATTCATGACTCATTGTCTGACGGCTAAAAATTTCACTATCTGCGCTGGGGCTTAATCTGGATAATTCTATCCCATTATTTGTTGAACTCAGAACTAATCGGTAATTAACAAGGTTTACCAAGAAATATTTTAGTGTGATTATCGCTGACAATTTACGCAATAAAAACTTGAGCGTTGTCCTTGTCTGATCTGTTTAATGACACCACCACATTTCTTGCAGGCCTGCCCACCACGCCCATAAACCCAATACTGTTGCTGAAAATATCCGGGCTTCCCGTCACTATTTACAAAATCACGCAAACTACTTCCACCAGCTTCTATTGCCTTTTGCAATATTTGCTTAACCGCTTGAACAAGCTTTTCATAACGTCTTAAGCTTATTCTACCTGATGCAGTTTTAGGATTAATCCCAGCACGAAACAATGCTTCATTTGCATAGATATTACCAACACCAACAACAATATGATTGTTCATTAGTGTCGATTTAATCTGCGTTCGCATACCACGAGTTTTTTCGAATAAATACTTACTAGCAAAAGTTGTTTCAAGCGGTTCTGGGCCTAATTTCTTCAGTAATGGATACTGTTGAATATCTCCTGTATACCATAGAACCGCACCAAACCGGCGCGGATCTCTCAAGCGAAGAATATTTCGACTATTGACAACCAAATCAAAATGATCATGTTTTTGTGGTAGTTCTACAGATTGTATGCGTAAGCTTCCAGACATACCCAGGTGAAAAATCAAAGTACCGACACCACAGTCCAACAACAGATATTTTGCCCGACGTGTTATTGCATGAATACGCAGACCAATTAATATCGACGGCAAGTTATCTGGAATCGGCCAACGTAGACTTGGGTTACGAATAACAACATGCGTAATAACTTGATCTAATAGATGAGGCGTAATACCACGTTTTATTGTCTCAACTTCGGGTAGTTCGGGCATTAATTTATAGGAAGGGTTTTATTTTCTAGGATCTAGTAATTGCTTACCAACATCAATTGGGAAGTGATAGCTAATACCTTCATCAACACGTAGCAACGCTAACTCTAAATCATTTTGCATTAATTTAAAAATGACATCTTGACCATCTTGCAAGCTAATTTTAATTGTACTGTTTTCATCCTCATCCGACGTTAGATGCCCATAAAATGAAACATGATCTGCGCTCACAGAATGCCACATGTGTATCCAACGATTAAACTCATCCTGATTAAGCTCAACCGTTGATTCCGGTGAGACAATATCCCATATCCGATTTTGTTGATGAATCCTTAAATGATCAGTCTCAAATTGAATGGGAATCTCATTGGAAGCCAGTAGGCTTGTATTGATTAATTCCAGCGGATTTACGGGTAATTGTACTGAATAACGAGGGGAAACCAAATATATAATATTATTAGTTTCAAGATATTGTAAGTTTGTCGTCGGCGCCAGTCCACCAAAACCAAAATACTCATCCTCAATATAAAGCTGCACAAGAGGCTGATCAAGGCCCAAGTTCGCTTGCTCGGTTAACATAAAACTTTGATTGCTACTGGCAGATAAAATCCCCAATAGTTGATTAACTTTATTCTCGTCTGCTTGGGCAGCAATTGGTTTTTTTAATTGCCAATTATTATTCGAACGCGCCAAAACAATTTCCTGCTCATTGCGAACAATTCTGACATGTTCCACGGTCTCAATTAATTGAGTAGAAACCTTATATTCTTGAGTACTTTCAGACTCTGGCCTTAAATACAGAAAGATTGCTAAGCCAACAACAGTAGCAAACATGATCAAATTCAGTTGTGAATGAGTGGTCATTTTTATATTCTTCTCTTTTGACGACGCCACCGGATAACAAAACCGCTAACCAGAAGAATAATTGGCAATACGATAAGAAAGCTCACGACAATAATAGTCAGCTCAGTTTCGCTCAATGTTAAATGGTCATCAAGTGTTGCACGGGGTTGAATAGTAATAAGCTCGTCATCACCCACCAGCCAATTGATTAAGTTAATTCCAAAATCCAGATTACCCCCATTACCCAGATAACTATTTGCGAGAAAATGACCACTGCCAACCACAATGACGCGCTGCTCTTTATCATTTATCACACGTGTTAAAGCTGCCGCAATACTGACAGGACCAGCGATATCTTCAGCCTGATCAAAGGTTAATTTGCCGTCCAACGCCCCTGTCTCCACCCAGCCTTGTTGAGCCACCTCAACCAATGGAACACCTTGCCACTCCTCATTTTCATTAAGTGTAATCTGACGTGCAAAAGGAAACACTGTAATATAATCAAAATTATGGGTGATAGCGTGCTGTCCATAGCTAGCGCCTAATGCGAATGTAATTGGTGCTTTGAGTTGTTCCGCTTGAGGATCAACAACAACACCTGGCGTAAGGGTTAAATGCAGTTTCTCAGTGAGGGGAAGCAAACCACGTAAAGATTCTTGATCAACCAACCATAATAAATTACCACCGCTGTCTATATACTCTAATAACTTATCTACCTCTCCAGCCAGCAAATCAGTTTGTGGTGAAGCAATAACAAGTGCACTAGCCTTGATAGGAACACCCTGCTCAATAGCAAGATTAAAAATCTGTGTATTAAAACCATTAATTCTTAATTGCTTACCAAACTCACCCAGATCATAATTAGCAGCACCATCAAATTTACGCTCTCCATGGCCGCTTAATGCCACAATTAGTTTTTCATCAGAACGTGCAAGACGCATTAATACATTTGTAAATGCCTGCTCATTGATAGTTGTAAGATGCTCACGCCGTTGATTGTACGTAATCACCATTTCACCATTCACATGAACACCAGCCTCTTGAGCCAATTTCGGCTGCTCTGTTGGATCAATAAATGTCAACGATAAATCAGGTTTATTACGCTGATATAACACTATAAAATCACTGAGTATTTTACGTATATCACCAAACTGTGCATGTTGCTCAGTTGCATATGCAGTAACTTGCACAGGGCCATGCAATCTTTGCAACGCCTCCACACTTGCCTGACTTAGGCTATTACGGCCATTCTGGCTGACATCCCATTGCGTACGCGTTTCAAAAGCCAGAAATCCAAGTAAAAAAACTAACAGCACTAACAAAATGACAAAGATTACATTTTGTGTACTTAGATTAAAACGATTTTTTTTATTGGTTATAGCCATTCAAGCAGCCTAAACTCCACCCTTTAATGTAACAATAATTGCTAAACCTAGATCTACTATCCCTGCAATCGTTCATTATCAAGACGTCGAATTGTCAGCACCAGGAAAGTAAGCATAAACAAAATAAAATAAGCGATGCTAAATGAATCAATCAGACCATAATTAAATTGCTCAAAATGTTTTAACAAAGAGAAATAGTGTATCCACCCAATATCAGTTGACACCAAATCAATTATCCAGAACCCCAACAATACGCCTAATGCGCCGATGGCTGCTATCCCCGGTTGAGCAGTCAGACTGGAAATATAAAGCCCAATAGCGGAAAAACAAGAAGCCACTAAAAACAAACCAACTGCACTGCTAAATAGCAGACCATAATCAAGCACACCACCTACTAACAATGACAGACACAAAGCCATAATCAGGCTAATAACAATAAAAAAGAAAACCATTAAGCCAAGAAACTTCCCTAAAATAATGTCCGATATGGCAATAGGTGCAGAAATTAGCAATGTCAACGTATTGTTGCGACGCTCTTCTGCGACAAGACGCATCGTTAATATGGGTGTAACCATTAGCAATACGATAGCAGCCATTGCAAAGACGGGTGCAATGATAATCTCGGTAATGCCTGGAGGATTGGCTATTTGCATTAACTGCGGCTGCAATTCAAGAAAAGCATCCAAACGACCTAGAAAAACCCACGTTAATACCATATGTATCAAAGCAAGTAGTATCCATGCTAGTGGCGAACAAAAGAGCATTCTCAACTCTTTATATGCAATGGTTAAAATCACCCGAACGACTCCATCTATTGATCTTTTACCGTAAGT
>JAOULU010000161.1 GCA_029881855.1 Nitrosomonas sp.
CCCAAGATTTTTATTGACTACCACTCGTTTGGTTTCTTGATAACGCGAACCACTTGCACCATATCCAACTGCAAGATCTTGCAGTTGACACTCACCGCCTTGATCACAAATTGGACAATCCAGAGGATGATTGATGAGTAGAAACTCCATCACTCCTTTTTGCGCAGTAACTGCTTGCTCTGACCGCGTGTAAACTTTCATTCCATCCATGACAGGCGTCGCACAAGCAGGCAAGGGTTTAGGTGCTTTTTCTACTTGTACCAAACACATGCGACAATTTGCCGCAATGGATAATTTTTTGTGATAGCAAAAATGTGGGATATACACACCGACCTCTTTTGCACCATCCATAATGGTGCCACCTTTAGGTACGGATACTTGCTTACCATCGATTTCTATATTGACCATCAGCTAAATTCTTAGATTTAATCACGAATAATGAGATTGACATGTTTCGGCTCACAAAGAGCTATACCATACATTTCTTATGTTCTATATGGTAGGCAAACTCGTCTCGAAAATGCTCGATCATTGCACGAACAGGCATTGCAGCGGCATCGCCCAGCGCACAAATCGTACGCCCTTGGATGTTGTCAGCAATGTTATCAAGAAGATCTAAATCCTCCGGTCGCCCTTTCCCATGCTCAATACGATTAACTATTCTATATAGCCAACCAGTACCTTCTCTACATGGCGTACATTGTCCGCATGATTCTTCAAAATAAAAATAGGATAAGCGCTCTAAAGCCCTTACCATACACGTTGTTTCATCCATTATGATCACAGCACCGGAACCTAACATTGATCCCGCTTTGGCTATGGAATCATAATCCATATCTGTTTCCATCATTACATCGCCAGGTAATACTGGCATTGATGAACCGCCTGGTATACAACCCTTGAGTTTTCTGCCACCACGCATGCCGCCAGCAAGTTCTAGTAATTCAACAAAAGGGGTGCCCAATGGTATTTCATAATTACCTGGCTTATTAACATGACCCGATACCGAAAACAATTTAGTGCCGCCATTATTAGGCTTGCCCAGATTAAGATACGCTTCACCGCCATTGCGGATAATCCAGGGAACTGAAGCAAAAGTCTCCGTATTATTAATCGTAGTCGGCTTACCATAAAGCCCATAGTTTGCAGGAAATGGGGGTTTAAAACGCGGCTGCCCCTTCTTACCTTCTATCGATTCTAATAACGCAGTCTCTTCACCACAAATATAAGCACCATAACCATGATGATTATATAAATTAAAGCTAAAGGATGAGCCCAAGATATTATTACCTAGATATCCCGCTGCACGTGCTTCCTCAACAGCTTCCTCCATACGCTCATAGGTCGTCCAGATTTCACCGTGTATATAATTGTAACCAGCTTTTACACCCATTGCGTAGGCAGCAATAATCATCCCTTCAATCAGAAGGTGTGGATTAAAGCGCATAATATCGCGGTCTTTAAATGTGCCTGGCTCCCCTTCATCCGAATTACAAACGATATATTTATCACCGTCATAATTCTTAGGCATAAAACTCCATTTCAGACCTGTCGGGAAGCCTGCGCCACCTCGACCACGAAGCGCAGATTTTTTCACCTCTTCAATAACTTCTTCTGGCGTTATCTTTTTAGCAAGAATTTTCCTTATTGCCGCATAGCCTTCACGTGACTCATAACTTCTAAGCCGCCAGTTATCAGGGTCTGAGGAATCAACGCCATTAAGTAATGTGAGTGGAAACTCTTTCATTCGGCTAATTCCTCTAACATCTTATCAATCTGTTCATTGGACATAAAACTACACATACGTGTATTGTTAACCAACAAGACTGGAGAATCACCACACGACCCCATACATTCACCTTCCTGTAGCGTAAATTGACCGTCCGCCGTGGTTTGATTAAAATCAATGCCTAGTTTTTGCTTTAAATATGCCGCAGCTTCGTTCCCGCCGGATAAGGCGCATGGCAAATTGGTACAAACTGTTAACTTATATTTGCCTACTGGCTCTAAGTTATACATATTGTAGAACGTAGCCACTTCATATACTGCAATAGGCGGCATACCTAAATATTCTGCGACAAAGTCCATGGTCTCATTAGCCAGCCAACCTTTCTCAGTCTGCGCTATGGCTAATGCTGACATAACTGCCGACTGCTTTTGATCAACCGGATACTTTGCAATTTCGCGATCAATTTTTTCTAGGGATTCAGTGCTTAACATCTTATTATTTAATTATCTATCTATCTCACCAAATACAATATCTTGTGTACCAATAATCGCTACCACATCAGCAATCATATGCCCTCGTGACATTTCATCCATTGCTGCCAAATGTGCAAATCCAGGCGCACGTATCTTTAAGCGGTATGGTTTATTAGCACCATTTGAAACCAAGTAAATACCGAACTCACCCTTCGGGTGTTCCACACCTACATATGCTTCACCAGGTGGCACATGGAAACCTTCTGAAAATAATTTGAAGTGATGAATCATCTCTTCCATATTTTGCTTCATATCAACACGTGACGGTGGTGCAACTTTATGATTATCAGTAATCACAGGCCCCGGATTCTTACGCAGCCAGTCAACACACTGCTTGATAATGCGGTTTGATTGCCGGAATTCTTCCATACGCACTAAATAACGATCATAACAATCACCATTAACACCCACTGGTATATCAAAATCGATACGATCATAAACTTCATAAGGCTGCTTCTTACGTAAATCCCACTCAACACCAGAACCACGTAACATGGGCCCTGTAAATCCAAGCGCCTTGGCACGCTCTGGAGAAACCACACCAATATCAACTAAACGTTGTTTCCAGATTCGATTATCCGTCAGTAGAGTTTCATATTCATCAACATAGGTTGGAAAGCGATTGGTAAAGTCTTCAATGAAGTCTAATAAAGAACCTTCTCGGTTTTCATTGCGCCTACGCGTCTGCTTTTCGCTATGAATTTTTGACGATTGATACTGAGGCATGGTGTCCGGCAAATCACGATACACCCCTCCCGGTCTATAATAAGCTGCATGTAATCGAGCTCCTGACACTGCTTCATAACAATCCATCAAATCTTCTCTTTCACGAAAAGCATAAAGAAACATTGTCATCGCACCCACATCAAGCGCATGCGCACCTATCCACAGCAAATGATTAAGTATACGAGTAATCTCATCAAACATAACGCGAATGTATTGCGCTCTCAGCGGTACTTCAACATGCAGCAATTTCTCAATAGCCATAACATACGCATGTTCATTGACCATCATTGAGACATAGTCCAAACGATCCATATAGGGCACAGACTGCAAATATGTTTTATTTTCCGCCAATTTTTCTGTCGCTCGATGCAACAACCCAATATGCGGATCAGCGCGTCTAACCACCTCCCCATCCAGTTCCAGAACCAACCTCAACACACCATGTGCCGCCGGGTGTTGTGGTCCAAAATTCATAGTGTAATTACGTATTTCTGCCATAGCTAACTTCTAAGAATTCTACATAAATCAGTCGGCGCAATATTGACAATAGTCATTATTGACTGTCTCCATAATTTTCTTCGCGAATCACGAGCGGCGTAATTTCTCTCGGCTCAATACTAACCGGCTGATAAATAACACGTTTTTGCTCTTCATCATAGCGCATTTCAACATTACCTGTTAACGGAAAGTCCTTTCGGAATGGATTGCCTATAAACCCATAATCAGTAAGGATACGTCGCAAATCCGGATGTCCAGTAAAAATAATGCCATAAAGATCAAATGCTTCCCGTTCAAACCAATTTGCTGCCGCCCATATTTCCGCTACCGAACTGACCACTGGAAATTCATTATCAACTGCAAAAACTTTTACGCGCAGCCGCCAGTTGAGCGCTACAGACATCAAGTGATAAATTACTGCAAAGCGTTTACCTTGAGGATCACCAGCTAAAGAGGATGTATCACCATAGGTTATGTAATCTATGCCACACAGATCTATTAATGTATCAAAACACAATGTTTCATGATCACGCAATATTTCGAATGCGGCTTCACTGTCTTCAGAACTAACGACAATAGTTATCTCATCAAAATGCTTATGTAGGCTGATTATATTTCCGGATAATACTTTGGTTAGAGCTAAGGAAAGTTCTTCTTGCTGAGTAGTAGTCATACGTTAATTACCGCGCAATTGTATTGGTACGGTGTATTTTATTTTGTAGTTGTATAATGCCATATAGCAACGCTTCTGCTGTCGGCGGACAACCTGGCACATAAATATCAACAGGAACGACACGATCACACCCACGGACAACTGAATAAGAATAATGGTAATAACCTCCACCATTAGCGCATGAACCCATGGAGATTACCCAGCGTGGCTCTGCCATCTGGTCGTAAACTTTACGTAATGCGGGGGCCATTTTATTACACAATGTTCCTGCAACAATCATCACATCAGATTGTCTCGGACTTGGACGGAATACGATACCAAAACGATCAAGGTCATAACGTGACGCACCAGTTTGCATCATCTCAACCGCACAGCAAGCTAAACCAAAAGTCATC
>JAOULU010000162.1 GCA_029881855.1 Nitrosomonas sp.
GAGCGGCTGCTGTCCACTCGGTAAAAGCGTTCGGTTAAGCGTGGAATATGCTCGGGTTCGATGCCGATGCCGCTGTCTTGCACATAAAATAAGCCACGCCCATCTTGTATTTCCCAGTTAATACTAATTTCCCCTCCTTCAGGGGTATAACGAATCGCATTGCTGATCAGATTGCTAAATGCACTGCGCAGCTCATCTTTACTGGCTAATAATTGGCTGTCAGTGGCAATATTGAGTTTAATTTGATGATGCCCGCCACTGAGGGATTCAGCTTCTTGGTGTAAATCATGCAACATGGCGGTTAGATCAATTTCTTTTTCATTGATTTTGTTTTGTGTGTTTTCTAAACGTGACAGGGTTAGCAAGTCTTCAACCAAATGCTGCATACGTATGGTTTGTTCAGACATTAAGGTTAGTGCACGTTGGTTAATTTTAGAATCAGTATTGTTTTTGTCAGACAGCGTTTCAAGAAAGCCGCCGATAACGGTGAGTGGTGTGCGTAATTCATGTGAAACGTTGGCGATAAAGTCTCTGCGCATGGTTTCAAGTCGCTCAAAACGCGTAATATCACGGCTAATCAGTAATTTTTGTTTATAACCATAAGGGACTAATTGTAATAACAAAACGAGTTTATGGTGGCGTACTTGTTTGAGTACTAATGGTTTATTGTATTTGCGTGCAGCCAGATATTCGACAAAGGGTATTTGTCTAACCAGATGGATAATTTGCTGACCAGCATCAAACGCCATCGTAATACCCAAATGCTGTTCAGCAATCGGATTACACCATTCAATACGATCAATTTCATCCAGAATGACAATACCATCAGGCATTGCGGAAGTTGCACGCTGCATACGATCCAACGCCGAACTTAATTGTTGCTGGCTTTGGCTATGTGTACGCACATAGCGGGCTAAATGGGCAAAAACATCGTCCCAGGCGCCTGAACCTTCAGGGATGCTGGTAGATGTGTGGTCAGAATATTGTAGCCATTGCTCCAGTTTCATGAGGTTGCGTACATGATGAGTCACGACCCATAGCATCACTACACTAAAAAATAGTAGTGCGTAAACAGCACCAAAAATTCCCCATAACACAGAGCTGAAAAGGATGAGGGAGATAAGACCGATGGAACGTTGCCAGAATCCAGACACTAGAATGATCCTACAAGAAAATTTAAAACAGAACGCAAATGGATCTGTGAGGTTGTGAAAGTTTGTAAGCTTTATTATGTCATTGATCGGGTAATTGTGTTCAGTATAATAAGTTACTGGTTGGTATTAAATCCCGTTGATAAACGATAGCCTGACCCTCTAACAGTTTGTATCAGGTCGTTTTTGCCGACTAATTGTAGTGCTTTTCGGAGACGGCGGATATGCACATCCACCGTTCGTTCTTCGACAAAAACATGGTCACCCCAGACACGGTCCAGTAATTGTCCGCGGGAATAAACACGGTCAGTATGCGTCATCATGAAATGTAACAAACGATATTCAGTGGGTCCCAAAATTACTTCTTGATCATCCACCGTTACACGGTGATTGGCGGGATCAAGTCGTAACTGGTCTATTTCAACCGCTTCATCAGCAGATTCAGGTGCGCGTCGGCGTAATACAGCATTAATACGGGCGATTAATTCACGTGGGGAGAAGGGTTTGGTAATGTAGTCATCTGCACCGATTTCCAAGCCTTTAATTTTGTCATTTTCTTCGGAGCGAGCTGTTAGCATGATGATGGGTATCATTTTGGTGCGCGCATCTTGACGTAAAATCCGTGCGAACTCAATACCGCTCATGTTGGGCAGCATCCAATCTAGTAACACGAGGTCTGGCAATGCGTTTTGCACATGTTTCATAGCTTTTTCTGCATTCTCTACTTTTGATGTTTCATACCCTGCTTGCTGTAGATTATAGGTTATCAGTTCCTGGATGGCTGATTCATCTTCGACAATCAGTATTTTTGTGGTCATTAATGAATCCCCATCTCAGTCGCCAATTTGTAATAAAATAACTTATTCATTATTCTTTTTGGATTTTCACCGATAATATTTTATGGCCGGTTTAACTAAAGATACGCCCTTACCCACCGAAATTAAATTACACCAGAAATCCAAGGTGTTGGATATCTCTTTTTCGGATGGAAAAACATTTCATTTTACCTGTGAATTTTTACGTGTTCATTCCCCGTCAGCAGAAGTTTGTGGCCATGGCCCAGGACAGGAAGTGTTACAAACCGGAAAAAAAGAGGTCAATATTACGCAAATAGACCCCGTTGGTAATTATGCAATCCAATTAAATTTTACAGATGGTCATAATACAGGACTTTATTCCTGGGATTTGCTCTATAACTATGGCCTTAATCAGGATAAAATGTGGCAACGTTATCTGCAACGAATTGAGCAAGCAGGTGGAAGCAGAGAACAGGCGCTTGGAACAACAGCAAAGAAACATTGTTGCTAGAAATTAGTAGCGGTGTTTGCAACCGATCAATCACATTAACAACCCCTTAAAAAACAAACTACTATGACTAAAACTACGCATTTTGGCTACAATACCGTCCCTGAAACGGAAAAAGCAGGTAGGGTTGCTAATGTTTTTCATTCCGTTGCAGAAAAATACAACCTCATGAACGATGTCATGTCTGTAGGTCTGCATCGTTTTTGGAAACGATTCACAATTGAGAGTAGTGGTGTCAAAAAAGGTGATAAAGTCTTGGATATTGCGGGTGGTACGGGTGATTTGAGCGCCTTGTTTTTGCAAAAAGTGGGTAAAGATGGAGAGGTCTGGCTGACTGATATTAATAACTCCATGTTATCCATTGGCCGTGATCGTTTAATCGACGAAGGTACACCAACACCAGCCATACAATGTGACGCCGAGAAATTACCGTACCCAGATAATTATTTTAACTGTGTCAGTGTGGCCTTTGGTCTCAGAAACATGACACACAAAGACAAAGCGTTAAAAGAAATGCTACGCGTCATCAAGCCCGGTGGTTCTGTTCTGGTTTTGGAGTTCTCTAAAGTATGGGACCCACTAAAACCTGTCTACGACACCTACTCATTCAAGCTGCTGCCCACTATGGGTAAAATACTCGCCAACGATGCTGAGAGCTATCGCTACTTGGCCGAATCTATCCGTATGCACCCAGGTCAAGAAGAATTAAAAGAAATGATGGTTCAAGTGGGTTTCGAGCGTGTTGAGTATTTTAATATGACTGCAGGGATTGTGGCGTTGCATCGAGGGTATAAGTTCTAGTTAGATTAGATGGTTAGATGCAATGTTAGGTGTGTTATAGAGAAAGGAATGTGTAAATATAGTTGTAAAAATATCACATTGTATTAGTAGTGTTTTTTCCTTTGATGCTTCGGCCTTTTAATTAACTCAAGCACTAGTATTTTTTGTGTCATTTCCTCAAGCAGCCTATTTTTCTGAAAAGACATTTAGGTGTGCGGTTAAATCAATATATCAAAGCAATGTACGGCAAGCCAGAATAAGCCATTAGACGAAATTGGTGAAAATTACCTTGTAGACTATAAGCCAAGGAAGGCTGATATTAGTTAGCCCGTTTGATATTAGTTTTTTCTAACAACGCTCTAGGCTTAATATTGGTTCATGAAAAAAAATGTCAGACATTGCTATTGCAGTATCTGACATCATTCTAATTTAAATTTCAAAAATTACTTGTTTGATGCCCTTGCTTTGCTAACAATTTTATTCGCGTCAGCACACTTTATTTTAGGTATTTTGCCGTCTACTACTCTGTGACGGCTTTTAACCGTATCTTCTGGTTTTTTGCCTTTACATAAAATGTAATTCATCATATTTTCGGCACTAATTGGGGTAAGGCCAGATTCAAGGTTTCCACTTGCTATAGTGGCCGATGAACCAAAAAATAACATTGAAGTAAGTGCAGCAATTAATAATTTTTTCATTACAGATCCTCTTTCATTTTATTGATATTAATGCAATTTACCTGAAGAGTTTATTCAGGTAAATTGTTTATGATGATACCGTATTTGTTAGTAAAGTACCTGATCTTTATACTCCTCCAGTAACACAGCAAAATTTACAGATATTTACGTCATTAGTAAACTATTTTCTTAAAGTTTTGTTTGTTCCGAAGGCAGAACAAGGGTTAAACATTGAATTATCATTTTAAATGATTTAGTCAAATATGCTATCAAGTATTAACACTCACAGGGTTCTTTCTGAGTTGTAAGATAAGATTTGTCTCTTTTTTGTTTCCAGTATCCAAATTAGACTTTTAATGTGGGTCGCGTATTTGACAACTTATTGAAATTTCTGTAGGTTTATCTTCGTAGCAACCAAAAAGAGGAGGTTGGTTTTGCCAATTTCCTTTGTAGTCGATTCTGAAGAGAAGTTAGGTGTTTTAAGATCATGACCAGTTTTCTGTGAATTGGCTTGGGCTTGAAGCAGAGATGTCATTTTATGGAGAACATAACATGAAACAACTTAGTCTGATGGTAATCGTAGGTTTCTTGCTTTCACTTCCTGTTTCTGCATTTGCTGCTGGTTA
>JAOULU010000163.1 GCA_029881855.1 Nitrosomonas sp.
TCCAATCTAAAACATTTTCTTCATCCCAACGTATATATGCGTCTTTGAGTAATGACACTAGATCGTAAGTAATCGGGCCTTGTACAGCATCCTGAAAATCAATAATGCCTGGGCAAGGAGACGATACCATTAGATTACGTGAATGATAATCCCGATGTACAAACACCTTTGGTTGAGAAAGAATATTCTGTACGATTTTCTCGAAAGCCGATGAAATTACCTGTTGCTGCTCAGCATTTAAGTCTTTTTTTAAATGTTTGGTGATATACCAGTCTGGAAACAAATTTAACTCATTCATCAACAATACTTCATCATATTGCGGCAAGCTTTGTACTTGCTGGCTTAACTGTATTTTAATGAGTGCTTCTGTGGCATCTTTGTACAGCACATGTGCTACATCAGATTGTGCATTGAGTGCTTGCAAATATGTGGTATCACCAAGGTCAGAAAGCAATAAGAAACCTTGTTCAAGATCTTTAGCCAGAATCTCCGGAACATGCACAGATGCTTTGGACAAAATGTCTGCAACTTCTAAAAATGGTATGCAGTCTTCATGTTGTGGCGGTGCATCCATAACAATTAATGTTTGCTCCTCCATAGCAAGACGAAAATAACGCCGGAAACTAGCGTCTGCCGAGGCCGGGACTAAAGTAAACTCCTTTTTAGGAAATAGTGTACTAACCCATTGTTCAAGCAATTTCAGACGTTCCAAACTCATAATATGATTATTTGATAAATTTCAGTGAAGTTATGTAAGGAAACACCGTTTACTTTATAACAGTGGAACCCTGATCAATAACAGTGGATAATTAGCACTATCATATTTATTGTGATAGATCGAATCATAATAATTGTGCAATTTTATCATCACCTAGCTGACTGACCGAACAAAGATTAAGGAGAACAAGCATGCTTAACAAAAATATAATAGAAGATATCAATTCGAAAGTCAGTGAAATACTACATCACAGCCCAGCAAAAGATATTGAAAAAAATGTAAAAGTGTTGCTATCAAGTGCATTCACACGATTAGATTTGGTTTCACGAGAAGAATTTGATGTGCAACAAGAAGTCTTACAACGTACAAGGGAGAAACTGGTAGCTCTTGAAGCCAAAGTTACTGCGCTAGAAGATCAATTAGGATTATCTCAGCCAGAATCCATTACAAAAAAAACATCAGACAAACCACAGAAATCAAAGAACAAAGAAACAAAAGATAATTAATTCCAAGCGATTATTTTGATTATAATTCATACAATCTTGAGATTTCTCATCCTCCCATGGATAGATATAATATCCATGAGAATATAGCGTTTGTATGTCGCTCGCTGTTCTTTATAGCCGCGCCCTTTCGGGTATGCAAGCACCACTGGTTACCGTAGAAACTCATATTGCCAATGGCCTACCCAGTTTTACCATTGTCGGTTTACCCGAAACAGAAGTTAAAGAAAGCAAAGACCGAGTAAGAGCTGCGCTACAAAACGCACAATTTAAGATTCCTGCGCAACGCATCACCATTAATCTAGCACCTGCAGATTTACCCAAAGAAAGTGGTCGTTTTGATTTACCCATAGCATTGGGAATTTTAGCGGCTACCGGGCAAATTCCCATGGAAAAACTAGATCAATACGAGTGGGCTGGCGAACTAGCCTTAACGGGTGAATTACGTCCAATCCACGGTGCTCTAGCCATGACTTATAGCGCATCGCAATCAGGGCGTAGCTTTGTTCTCCCACAACAAAATGCAGCAGAAGCAGCGCTTGTCAAAGAAGCTACAATTTACGCCGCACATTCACTATTACAAATATGCGCACACCTATCAGGGCAAAAACCCTTAGAAATTTACGACAATCCACCCACCGTTAATACTAAAAAAGGTGGCTCAGAATACCCAGACATGCAAGATGTTAAAGGGCAAATACATGCCAAACGCGCATTGGAAATTGCCGCAGCAGGAACACATAGTGTATTGATGATTGGTCCCCCTGGTACAGGTAAATCAATGCTTGCATCATGTTTTCCTGGTATCTTGCCCCCCATGACGGAAGCAGAAGCGCTACAATCTGCTGCCATCCAATCCCTAAGCCAAGGGCACTTCAACATTGCTAACTGGAAACGTAGACCCTACCGCTCACCACACCACACCGCCTCAGGTGTTGCATTGGTCGGTGGTGGCGGCCATCCACGCCCAGGCGAAATCTCACTGGCCATGCATGGCGTACTATTTCTTGATGAATTGGCAGAATTTGACCGCAAAGTTCTGGAAGTTTTACGCGAACCTATGGAATCAGGGCATATCACCATATCACGTGCCGCACGCCAAGCGGAATTTCCAGCCCAGTTCCAATTGGTTGCAGCCATGAACCCCTGCCCTTGCGGCTATCTTGGACATTACAATGGAAAATGCCATTGCACACCAGATCAAGTCGCACGTTATCGAGGAAAAATTTCAGGTCCACTACTTGATCGTATAGATATTCAGATTGAAGTGCCTGCTGTGTTACATGAAGACCTCATGCAACGACACACAACGGGCGAAAAAAGCAGCGCTATTCGAAAACGTGTCAATAAAGCGCACCAACAACAATTATCACGTCAGGATAAAACAAACAGCAAATTGACGGTTAAGGAAATTGAAAATTTTTGTGCTCTAGATTCATCCTGCGAGAATTTACTAAAACAAGCTATGTCTCGTCTAAACCTTTCTGCACGCGCTTATCATCGCATTCTAAAAGTTGCTAGGACTATTGCAGATTTAGCTAATGCTAAAGATATTAACAATCAGCATATTGCCGAAGCGATTCAATATCGTCGATTAGATAAGAATTAACGAATTAGAATATTACTATGCAATCATTAATTCCTGTGGTTTTATCCGGTGGTTCTGGTACGCGATTATGGCCACTTTCGCGTGAGAAATACCCCAAACAACTCCTGCCTTTAGTTAATGAACATTCATTGCTACAAGCGACTGTACAACGCACGGACGGACTAGAAAATCTAAATCTTAAGAACCCGGTTATTGTGTCTAACGAGGAATATCGCTTTGTCATTGCCGAGCAAATGCGTCTTATACAACGACAATGTACGATACTGCTCGAACCCACTGGGCGTAACACAGCACCAGCACTGACACTCGCTGCACTAGCCGCACTAGAAGATGAAGCAGATACAGACCCCATTTTATTAGTCATGCCATCTGATCATGTTATTGCAGACACCGCCACATTCCACAATGCCGTTCACAAAGGAATGCAATTGGCAATTGGCGGCGCTATTGTTACCTTTGGTATCAAACCTGATGCACCTGAAACAGGTTATGGTTACATTCAATCAGGTCAGATATTTGAAAATGAAGGTGCTTACACCATCGATCGCTTTATAGAGAAACCTGACCGTATGACTGCACAAAATTATCTTGATGCTGGCTCATATTTCTGGAACTGTGGTTTATTTATCCTACGCGCCTCCGTCTGGTTATCAAGCATAGATGCATGTCGACCAGATATATTGACTGCTTGTCGCGCAGCATGGGATAAAGGGTCGGTGGACGGTGATTTCAGGCGTGTTGATAAAGCCCTATTCGAACAGTGTCCGAGTGATTCTATTGATTATGCCGTGATGGAACATCTTACAACAAGTAAAAATAATCAATTACCGCCGGGTGTGGTCATCCCGCTATCGACAGAATGGTCTGATGTTGGCGCGTGGGACGCTTTATGGAAAATTCTTCCTAAGGATGATGCAGGCAATGCCACACAGGGTGACGTAATCATACATGATTGTAATAATACGCTGGCCATATCAGATAACCGCTTAGTAACTTGTATCGGTATTGACAATATGGTGATTATAGAAACACCCGATGCCATATTAGTCGCCCATAGAAATAAAACACAAGAGGTTAAGCAAATCGTTGACAGCCTTAAACAAAACAACCGCTCTGAGAGCCACTTACACCGCAAGGTTTACCGTCCGTGGGGTTGGTATGACTGCGTAGATACTGGTGAGCGTTTTCAAGTAAAACGTATTGTTGTCAAACCAGGCGCAGCACTTTCATTACAAATGCATCGCCATCGTACAGAACACTGGATTGTTGTACGCGGCACAGCAAAAGTAACCTGTAACGACACCACTTATCTAGTACCCGAGAATGAGTCAACATTTATACCACTTGGTACACGTCATCGCTTAGAAAATCCTGGCTGTGTCCCGCTCGAAATGATTGAAATACAATCAGGCTCTTATCTCGGAGAAGATGATATTGTGCGTTTTGAAGATGTGTATGGGCGTGATAAGCATTAAATCACGTGCTTAACTTCATATTTATTTAACTATCTATTTGACTCATAATTAAACGTCATTTCCTAAGGTATAATAGCGGCTTTCACAATTCTGAGTTGTTGGAGGTTACTTATGCCCATTTATGAATATTTATGCAATTCATGTGGCGCAGAGAAAGAGCATTTTCAGAAGATGAGTGATGGACCTATTGTCACTTGTCCAATGTGCGGTAG
>JAOULU010000164.1 GCA_029881855.1 Nitrosomonas sp.
TTATCATGTTGATAGCATACTTGATACGTTTTATGGCGGTGGGTCATTATCCTATTGATGGTGCTATGCAACGTATTACGCTTAGTATTGATGAGGCAGCAATGGGGTTGGGGCTACAGGGTTGGGCGATGATACGGCAAATACATTTGCCGATATTAAAATCGGGTGTCTTTACGGCAGCGACATTAGTTTTTGTTGACGTGATGAAAGAGATGCCGATCACATTAATGACGCGTCCTTTTGGATGGGACACCTTGGCTGTTAGGATTTTTGAAATGACTTCTGAAGGTGAGTGGGAGCAAGCAGCTTTACCAGCGGTCACATTAGTGTTGGCTGGATTAATTCCGATCATATTTTTTATGCGTCAAACTGAGAAATAAAATTATGGACGCTATATTGCTACAACTTAACGCTGTTCAGCAAACCTACGGGGAGCATCTTGTTGTCAACAATTTATCATTGACGCTAAAAGTAGGAACTATTGGTTGTTTACTAGGGCCAAGTGGTTGCGGGAAAACGACTGCTTTGCGTTGTATTGCGGGTTTTGAGTCTGTTTCTAGTGGAGAAATTTTGCTCAATGGTAAAAGTGTCAGTAACGCACAAGTATCATTGCCGCCTGAGCAAAGACAAATTGGTATGGTGTTTCAGGACTATGCTTTATTTCCACACCTAAATGTGGCCGAAAATATCGGCTTTGGTTTGTATCGGTTGTCAAATGTTGAGCGTGAACGACGGGTTGATGAATTGCTAAATGTTGTGCAATTGGTTGAAGTGTCCAAAAAACACCCGCATGAATTATCAGGTGGTCAGCAGCAACGTGTTGCATTAGCACGTGCATTAGCGCCTAAACCAAATCTTATTTTGTTGGACGAGCCTTTTTCTAATTTGGATGTGAGTTTGCGTGAGCGTTTAAGTTTAGAAGTTCGCGATATTCTTAAAGGGCAAGGAATAACAGCGATATTAGTGACGCATGATCAGGCAGAAGCTTTTGCCATAGCTGATGAGATTGGCGTCATGTATCAAGGTGAAATTCAACAGTGGGACACGGCTTATAATCTTTATCATCGTCCTGCCAATCGTTTTGTTGCAAACTTTATTGGTCAAGGTGTATTTCTTCCGGGCAAAGTTATTGATGCTCGGCAAGTAGAAATTGAATTGGGTATTTTGAAAGGTAATATTCCGCAGCTAAGTGAATCAAAGCGTGAGCAGCATGGTGAGGATCGTATTGTAGATGTTCTACTACGCCCAGATGATATTGTGCATGATCACACAAGTACCTTGCAGGCAACAGTGACACATAGAGCATTTCGAGGTGCTGAGATTTTGTATACTTTGCGTTTAGATAGTGGGAGTACGGTTTTATCGCTGGTACCAAGCCATCATAATCATGTGTTAGGTGAGAAAATAGGCGTAAAATTGGCCGCTGATCATGTTGTGGCATTTAATCAAAATGAATCATAATGCCAGAAAATTGTTACGGTTTTCTTTTGCGATAAGAAATATTAGTACAATGGCACTTCCCTTTTACTACATTTTTCTATAGCATAACAAATTATCAATTTCCACACTTTTTCTTACGTAACTTTTTTCCAAATGATGTTGCAAATCAGTTTCAAAAAAAACATGTTGCGACATATCACTACTTAAATTTAATTATATTAGAATGAGGATTATATGAGTCAGCATATTCATTACGTAACTGATGCTAATTTTGATGCAGAAGTTGTACAATCGTCCACGCCTGTGCTGGTAGATTATTGGGCTGAATGGTGTGGCCCTTGTAAGATGATTGCACCTATTTTGGATGAAATTGCCAATGAATATGGTGAACGTCTTAAAGTAGCAAAGTTGAATATTGATGAAAACCAAGTTACACCACCAAAGTATGGTATTCGCGGTATTCCAACATTGATGTTATTTAAGAATGGAAATATAGAAGCAACTAAAGTTGGTGCGCTATCAAAATCACAAATGACAGCATTTATTGACAGCTACTTATAAACCCGTTAGTCTTAGTAGCTACAAGTTACTTATTAAGCAGCTGGGTGAATTGTAAAGATAGCTAGTCTTTTTTAAATTATCCCGTCAGTAACAAATTTCCTTCCGACGTTGTAATCAATCACGTTAGTTTTCAATATCATATCTACGAGTTTTTCATGCGCTTATCTGATCTTAAAAATCTACATGTTAAAGAATTAATTGAAATGGCTAGTACCAACGAATTAGATGGTGCTAATCGTATGCGGAAACAAGACTTGATTTTTGCTTTACTTAAAAATCAAGCTCGTAAGGGTGAAACCATTTATGGTCATGGAACATTGGAAGTTTTGCAAGATGGGTTTGGTTTTTTACGTTCTCCAGATACCTCGTACCTTGCTGGCCCAGATGATATTTATATTTCTCCAAGTCAAATCAGGCGATTTAATTTACATACTGGAGATACTATTGATGGGGAAATCCGTCCACCAAAAGATGGAGAGCGTTATTTCGCATTAGTAAAAGTTGATAAAGTAAATAATGAGTCGCCTGAGAACTCTAAACATAAGATTCTGTTTGAGAACTTAACGCCGTTATTTCCAACCGAACGATTGTTGCTTGAACGTGATATTAAAGCAGAAGAAAACATCACCAGTCGTATTATTGATTTGATTGCGCCTATCGGAAAAGGGCAAAGAGGTCTGCTTGTTGCTAGCCCAAAATCTGGAAAGACTGTGATGTTGCAACATATTGCACACTCCATAGCAGCAAATCATCCCGATGTTATTCTGATGGTGCTGCTAATAGATGAGCGACCTGAGGAAGTGACGGAGATGATTCGCTCAGTCAGGGGTGAAGTGATTTCTTCTACCTTTGATGAATCAGCCATGCGTCATGTGCAAGTCGCGGACATGGTCATCGAAAAAGCGAAGCGTTTAGTTGAGCATAAAAAAGATGTTGTTATATTGCTAGATTCAATCACACGCTTGGCACGCGCTTATAATACAGTGGTACCTGCTTCTGGCAAGGTGTTAACGGGTGGTGTTGATGCGCATGCTTTGCAGCGTCCTAAGCGTTTCTTTGGCGCTGCACGTAATATTGAAGAAGGTGGTTCTTTGACTATTATTGCCACGGCGTTAATTGAAACTGGCTCACGTATGGATGATGTGATTTATGAAGAGTTCAAGGGTACCGGCAATATGGAAATCCATCTTGAGCGGCGTATGGCTGAGAAAAGGATCTACCCAGCTATAAACGTGAATCGTTCAGGTACGCGTAGAGAAGAATTATTAATTAAACCAGATGTTTTGCAGAAGATTTGGGTATTACGTAAGTTGCTTCATCCAATGGATGATATGGATGCAATGGCATTTTTGTTGGATAAGATAAAAGCAACTAAAAATAATTCTGATTTTTTTGATTCAATGAGGCGAGTATAAAGAACCTTAAGTCTTTAGTAGGCAAGTGTGGTTGCGCCAATGTTTACATTAAAGGATAATACTCAGCTTTTAAATCCATCCCTGAGAGGATGGAATACAGAGGCACGACAAAAATGAAAGCAGATATCCATCCAGATTATCAAGAAATAACCGTAACATGTAGTTGTGGAAATGTTTTTAAAACACGATCTACAATGAACAAAGCATTAAGTATTGAGGTATGTTCTACTTGTCATCCGTTTTATACGGGCAAGCAAAAAATCGTTGATACAGCAGGTAGAGTTGAGAAATTTCGTCAAAAATACGGCAAACAGGCATCTGCTGAGAATTAATTGTATTTTGTTGTGATTTCTGTATAGAATGCTTTTTATCAAGCTGTTTTCTTATTAGTAAAAGACAGCTATTTAGTAATGTACAGCCAGCCAGATTGTTTCATTCTCTGGGTCTGTCCAAGTGACTTGGTGTTTTTTATGGGATGGGATATTAATAAAATCCCCCTCATTTAGGTGAACTGAATCTTGACCTTCGAAAGCCAGTATAGCTTCACCTTTTAATATTAAAACCCACTCATTTTTCTCTTGGTCATACCAACTAGATTCTGGTGAACAATGTCCTTTTGATACAATCCTTTCAATGGTAACCGACTTATTTTTAATAATTAAGTCAAATAGTTCCCTTTCTAGGTTTTTAGGGATATCTGAAAAAATATTTTGTGATTTCATTATTGCGATTTTTGCCTGGGTGAACTTTTCTCTAACCTAATCTTCTACCATATTTCTAACGTGATAAAATTACGGATAAGGAATATGATGTGGTATCACCTTACCAGTATTTCTTGACAGTGAGCGTTGCCACATTACACATCGTCTGTAAATTTAACAAGCACTTGCTTTGCAATAGATATTAGATAAATATCTGGCGTATTATTAGTGGGGCTTTCTAACGATAGGAAAGCATGCTTCATTTTTATGTGAAATAAAAAGCAGATGGTGCCCAGAAGAGGACTCGAACCTCCACACCCGAAGGCACATGGACCTGAACC
>JAOULU010000165.1 GCA_029881855.1 Nitrosomonas sp.
TCAGCCTTCAGCTACCAGGCAATCCTTTTTTCATGGCAGAAGCACCTTTGAACCTGTCTAGCTTTCGTGAAGGTGTGAACGACGGGGCTTAGGTGGTTGAGACTGCAACACACACTTTTGATAGTGACGGTTATTCTGTCAGTCTTGACGGAACCGTGAAAATAGTTTTATCAAGTTCTTAAACTAAGATTTAAACTAGAAATGACTATAATTAGAATAGAAAGATTCTAATTGTTCTTCTTTAAATGCACAGACCAAATTACCGAATTTAAACTGAATAATATGTTCGTACATAACCTTATATCTATCGTCTCGATCATTTAAATCAGCATATTCGCGGCCTTGAACAGCCAACACAATAGGAAACATATCCAACAAAAAGTCAAAGAACTCTGGCACTGATATTCTCTGGAAAGCATTCAAGCACCAATGATTAAGCTCAATAAATGCACTTGGCTTATATTTATAAATTGATTTTCTAAGTCCATTCAAGACATCCAACTCAAAGCCTTCAACATCTATTTTAATAAAATCAAAAGCGATAGGATTACTTTCATTTAAAAAATAATCATCACCTCTAGATATTTTCACTGATTCTACAGTATGCCCTTCAACTGAAGCTGATGTTTGATTAGAAACAAACCCACCTGACCTATTCGCTGTGGCAAATGTGATCTCTGTTTCAAATTCTTTGCTTCCTAATCCAACACAATTCAACTTCGTATTTTCTAGCTGGTTACTCTCAATGTTTTTCTTTAGTAGGCTATACGTGGTAGGAGAGGCTTCAAAAGAGTGAACCATTTTTCCTAAGTTAGAAAATAAAATAGTTGTCATGCCAATATTTGCACCAACGTCAACTATTACCATTTGATTATTTATCAATTTACTCAATATATCGACAGTATCCGGTTCAAAGATAGCATTAGCTTGTAAATAATCATCGTCTGATGATAGAGTGTAGCGATTATCACCTATTTGGCATTCAATAGAATACATGTTTTATCTGTCCCATAGTTTATGAATAATAAAAACCCCATACTAACAAAAAAGGGGGGAGCAGTATTGTCACCAGTAGCGGGTGTTTTACTTTGATTTACTGTTGTTTTGACGCTATTTACCCCGTCTGCCCCTGTGAATTTATAACTAATTGATATATCAACAAACTTCATACCCCATATTGGGAAATAACCCTTTATTAGTATCATACCGCATTATTCGACAAGCTTCCCCATTTTCACATGACCACCATTGGTTTTTAATCTTTTCTCTCCAAAGGCTTTGTACACAAGAAAACCAATATAGTTAGTCCCCACATGCCTGCAAAAAAACCCACACAATATCCCCCAAAAACTTGTCTCCCTTTATGGTTACAGTAGTTACATTTTCATGCTTTTTCTTCGTTATCAAAACAAATTTATGTTTTAAATCCGTGGAAACTGGTTCACGCAAACCAGGCAATATCTCGGGATCAGTGTCCATATAATCAAGCACGGCATCGGGATTATTGGGTGAGTTACTGGGATAAATGCCTGGCATAAACCTAGTGTCATAGGCATAAATATCGGTTGTCACAATATCTGGGTATATGCGTAACTTATAATGAAGCATACGCATAAACTGTCGAGGATCAGCACGCAATTGGTTTACGACACAATGTGCTAGAGCAGTATAATCACCCCTTAGTTCAGCTTCATGGAGCAGCGGTTTTTCTTTGGGCTCACTAAGCTGAGCGCAAGCAGATAAGAGCAACATTAAGAAGATAATCGATTTCTTTATAGCATACACGTTCGTACCGCTTAATGGCCAAGCCACATTAAAAAACCAGACAGTCCCAACATTGTTGAAACTATCTGGTATTTAGGTATTTCTTATTAAAATTATACGTAACGCTTTATTTACCCGCCAAAATAAACATAAGGTTTCATCGGCACTTTAGACTCTTTAAAGCGCATTTGCTCTTCTTTGTTCAGCTCTTTGTCCCACCATACACTCCGTGCAGCCAGGCGTTTTTCTTCCAATTGCGGATTCTTCTCAAGTAAATCACGCATAAACTTTGTATGATCTGATTCGTATCTATAGTCCATAATTTCAATTGCTCATTAAAATACAACATAAAGGACTTTATCATAGTAATTAATACCGATACAGTCCCCAATCTAAATGCCCATTATCACATGATTAAATAACCAAATAATCGCCTCTTCCAGAATGATATTTTTTTAATTTTGACACGAAATCAGGAAAGGGTAGCGCATATTCTTTTTCCAATACCTTGGCATGATTTCTCAACATTTTCCATGCCAATCTTACAGAATTGTTCTTAAAGGCAAAAACCACTAAATTTCCGCGTACCTCTGACAACATGGCGGTAACATGACCATTAAAGCTGGTTTCTATACGCCGTAAATATTTGTTAAGATTTTTGTCTCGACTCAGTAAATTGACAACAAGGATGCCCGTTTTATTTAACGCTTGATGCACTTGGTCATAAAAATCTTGACTACATAGGGTAGGAACCTGGCAATCATCATCAAAACCATCAACCATGATGACATCTACACTGCATGGATGATCAACAATATAGGCGCCCCCATCAGCAACAACCACCTCAAAACGTGCATTCTCTTCAGGCAATTCAAAAGAATTATAGGCCGCTGCAATAATTTGCTGATTGACTTCAACAGCAGTAATTTTGGTCTCTGGCATATGATGATAGACAAATTTTGCCAACGATCCACCCCCTAACCCGATCATCAGAATATTCTCCGGCACGGGACGGAACAACAAAAAACTCATCATACACTGCGTATAAACTAACTCTAAATCATTAGGCGCGGCGATTCTCATGACACTTTGTATCATATTACCGCCTAAATGCAGAGAACGCAGTCCATCTTGTTCACTAATAGCAACCTCAATGTCACGCGAGGCACTTCTTCTTACAAGACTAACCATGAAACAATTGACTATGCCTTAGGCAATGGAAATACCACTGATTCAACGACACCACTTAATTCTTCT
Source organism: Nitrosomonas sp. (assembly GCA_029881855.1). GTDB lineage: Bacteria > Pseudomonadota > Gammaproteobacteria > Burkholderiales > Nitrosomonadaceae > Nitrosomonas. The sequence goes on from JAOULU010000165.1 coordinate 3,022, forward strand.
ATTGATACTTTTTCACCGGTTTGTTTTGCACCGATTTGTTTAAGCCTCGTTATTACTTGTTGAACCAGTATCTCAGGGGCTGACGCACCAGCTGTAATTCCGATCCGGCGTTTACCAACGAACCACTCTTCTTCCAACTGTGTTTCACGATCGACCATGTAGGCCTCAACATTTGCATTACGTGCTACTTCACATAAGCGGTTTGAATTTGAACTGTTAGGCGATCCAACCACAATCACCAAATCACACTGATCAACCATTTGCTTGACTGCATCCTGACGATTTTGCGTTGCATAACAAATATCATCTTTTTTGGGGCCCTTAATCAATGGAAAGCGATTTTTTAATGCATCAACAATACGCGCAGCATCATCAACAGACAAAGTAGTCTGCGTAACATACGCTAAATTACTGACATCTTTAACTTCAAGTCTTTCAACATCGGCTTCTGTTTCAACCAAATACATACCTTTGTCTTCACCTTCTATCTGCCCCATCGTCCCTTCAACTTCTGGGTGGCCTTGGTGACCAATCATAATTATTTCCTTACCTTCTCTGCGCATCTTAGCCACTTCCACATGCACTTTAGTCACAAGCGGACAAGTGGCATCAAAAATCTGCAGTTGTCTGTCAGCTGCATCACGCCTGACTGCATGTGACACACCATGCGCACTAAATATAAGTATACTGCCTTGCGGTACTTCATCTAGATTCTCTACAAACACGGCGCCCTTAGTTTCCAAGTCTTCAACCACAAATCGATTATGTACAACCTCATGACGCACATAAATCGGTGCACCATGCATGGCAAGTGCACGCTCGACTATTTCAATTGCGCGATCCACACCAGCACAAAAACCTCTGGGATTTGAAAGCAATACTTTTATCATTTAGTCATCTCCAATACTCAGAACCACATTAGTCATCTTGATAACGCTTGACTAGCTCGACACGTTTCTCATAAGCTTCTCGTGCAATTTGGATATCTTCAAGAAATTGCGGCAACTCTTTCATTAGCAATGCTTGCGGGCCATCCACCAATGCTTTGCAAGGCACAGGATGAAAATCCACAAGCACCATATTAGCACCTGCAATGATACCTTGTGCTGTTACATGCATGACATCCAAAATACCATCCGGCGAACTAGCACGTGTTCCCACTGAATGTGAAGGGTCAATACAAACGGGCATACGTGTTAATCGTTTAACAACAGGCACATGGGAAAAATCAACAAAATTACGATGTGGATCACCCATATTTGTTTTCATCCCACGCAATCCAAAAATAACCTTGCGGTTACCCTCCGATGCCAAATATTCAGCTGCATTCAGGGATTCATCCAGTGTAATGCCAAACCCACGTTTAATGAGTACTGGAAAATCTTGCTGACGACCAACAATCTTTAGT
>JAOULU010000166.1 GCA_029881855.1 Nitrosomonas sp.
TAAGATAAAAGTCAATGCACTAATAGTAGATGAATTGCATTTAACCGTAACATGTGGAACGGGAACTTACATTCGTACACTGGCTGAAGATATTGGCAAGGCACTTGGGTGTGGTGGCGCATATTTAGTGAAACTGTGCCGTAGTACAATTGATCGTTTTGATTTGTCTCAAGCGCAAACATTGGAAGTATTGGAGGAAAAGGAATTATCACAACGTGATGATTTGTTATTGCCAGTTGATAGTTTTTTATACACTTATCCCACTTTGACACTTGATGAGATGGCGGCCGTTTATTTACTGCAAGGACGTGTTGTAACGACTGACACGCTAAAAATACCTGTTGGGGAAATAGTTCGGTTATATAATCATCATCAACAATTTATGGGGCTTGGTGAGGTAAAGAGTGAGCGGAATATTATATCCAAACGGCTACTAGCGAATTCTTGTTTTTAAATGGGTGCTTAATTTGTAAGCTTGCGTTTGAGCGAGAATTAGTAAAAAACTTATTTTAAATAAACCTGAATTTCTAATTGTATCTCAAGACTCTGCCATAGATTTTTCTAATGCGTTATAATCTCCCGTTTTACTTCGTAAATAGCTAATGTTACAAGGAAGCAGTTTGGCATGTGTGCGTGGTGACCGCAGGCTTTTTAAAGATGTTAATTTTTCTCTAGAGGCTGGTGGGTTGATGCAAGTTCGCGGCCCTAATGGTAGTGGTAAAACCAGTTTGTTACGTATGTTATGTGGCCTATCGAATCCGGCGCTTGGAGAAATAAGTTGGTGTGGTACGTCTATTCGTGCCCTGGGGGGTGATTATTTTGCGACTATGACTTATATGGGTCATTTAAGTGGCACTAAGGATGACCTTACCGTAGTAGAGAACTTGTGTATATCCAGTGCATTAGCAGGTATTGAAGTTAGTGAATCGCAAGCATATGAAGCACTTAAGCATATGGGACTGGGTGGAAGAGAAACTTTACCTGTAAAAGTATTGTCTCAAGGACAACGTAGAAGGGTGGCATTGGCACGTTTACTTGTTTGCCAAACAAAATTATGGATATTGGATGAACCTTTGGCTGCATTAGATGTGTCGGCAGTTAAGTTAATGCAGTGTCTACTGGAGAAACATTTGGAGCAGGGTGGTATGGTGGTTATGACAACACACCAGGAAATAGATATTACTGCAGCATCAATCATACAACTGCAATTGGCTTGATATGTTTTTGTGGATAATCAAGCGAGATCTTTTACTGGCGGTACGTCGTCGATCTGATGTACTGACTACATTGTTCTTTTTCGTCATTGTTGTTAGTTTATTTCCACTAAGTGTTGGCCCAGAAATGAATATGCTTAGAACGATGGCACCAGGTGTTGTGTGGGTGGCAGCATTGCTGGCATCAATGTTATCTTTGGGTAGAATGTTTTCCAATGATTATCTTGACGGTACATTAGAGCAGGTGTTGCTTTCACCGCAATCTTTATCATTGCTTGTTTTAGGGAAAGCATTGGCACATTGGTTGGTGACAGGGGTGCCATTGGTTCTGATGGCACCGATATTAGGTATTCAATATGATTTGCCGGCTGAGGCGCTTTCTGTGTTGACAGTATCATTGTTGTTGGGAACGCCGGTACTAAGTCTAATTGGTGCAATTGGTGCGGCATTAACATTGGGTTTGCGGGGTGGTGGTGTTTTAGTTTCTCTTTTAGTATTACCGCTATATATCCCTGTACTTATTTTTGGATCTGGAGCAGTTGAAGCTAATATGGCAGGATTAGGTTATGATGCACATTTTTCATTGTTGGGTGCGTTTTTGCTAGTTTCGTTGGTGTTTTCTCCTTGGGCAACGGCAGCATCTCTACGTGTTTCTATGGAGTAAAGTAAAAGTAAGCTTCGCACAAAATCAGTGTGTTCATTCTTCACTTGTATTTTCCGAAACTTTCAATATCCTGAATCTTCAAGTAGAAAGCAATTCTTGAACGTATATTTTTAGTATAGAATTGCGTCTACAAAATTTAGGGCTAAAGTTAAAACTCAAATTTAATATTAAGAATTATAAGAATTTAATATGGCAATTAACTGGTTTAAATATTCTTCACCTGCAAGTTTTTACTCACTTGCAGGCAAAATGATACCGATATTTGTAATCTTAGCGGTAGTTTTGCTTATTGCTGGATTGTATGTCGGCTTCTTTGTCGCACCGACCGATTTCCAGCAGGGCGAAGCTTATCGAATTATTTTTATACATGTGCCAGCAGCATGGATGTCGATGTTTTTATATGTAGTAATGGCATGTTGGGCGGGTATCGGTCTTGCATTTAACACACGACTTTCTTCCATGGTTGCAACAGCGATTGCGCCGACAGGTGCTATGTTTACATTCTTGGCGTTATGGACAGGTGCATTATGGGGAAAACCCATGTGGGGAACTTGGTGGGTGTGGGATGCTAGGTTGACTTCTGAATTAATTCTGTTGTTTTTGTATATCGGTTTTATGTCTCTACAAGCAGCAATTGATGATCCGCGTCGGGCTGATAAAGCAGGTGCAATTATTGCCTTAGTTGGTGTAATTAATATTCCTATTATTTACTTCTCGGTACAATGGTGGAACACCTTGCATCAAGGAGCATCAGTTAGCCTGAACCAGGCACCAGCAATGGCAACAACGATGTTGACAGGCATGCTCATAATGGTATTTGCAAGCTGGATGTATTCTATAGCAGTCATATTAAAGCGTACAAGAGTTATTATTCTTGAACGAGAAAGCCATACGGCATGGGTGGCTGAGCTAAGAAAGAAGGAGGCAATATAATGATTTGGGAAAGTTGGTCAGAATTTTTTGCAATGGGCGGGTATGGTGTCTATGTTTGGGGCTCATACTTTGTGACCTTTGCTTGTATAGTCGGTGAAGTTTTATTAATTTCAAAACGGCGTAGAACTTTAGTCAAGCATTATGGTCTGATTCACGACACAAATATAAAAGAGATAAATAATGAAACCTCGTCATAAAAAGCTTGCGGCGATAACTGCAGGTGTTGCTGCACTAGGTGTTGCTGCAATTTTAGTATTGAATGCATTTCAGAGTAACCTAGTGTTTTTCTTTAGTCCTACTCAAGTTATGGCAAATGAGGCGCCTATCGGAAAAAGTTTCCGCATAGGTGGACTTGTGGAAATGAACAGTATTCAACGAGAAGGTGACAGTACAACAGTGAGATTCGCGGTCACAGATACTGCGCAAGTCATTCCAGTTGTCTATACAGGTATCCTTCCGGACTTGTTCAAAGAAGGAAAAGGCGTTGTTGCGCAGGGTAAATTATCTGCTAATGGTGTTTTTGAAGCAGATGAAGTCTTAGCTAAGCATGATGAGAATTATATGCCGCCTGAAGCCGCAGAAGCACTGGAACAAGCAGCCAAAGCACAAAAAGCGGCGCTAACTCAGTAAGCTTACAAATCAATTGTTAGTCATGAGATTAATAGTATATTCTCATTGTAATCATTAACTTATAATTTAAAACCATGATCCCAGAAATAGGTAATTTTTCTCTTATTCTTGCGCTTCTTTTAGCTATAACTCAAGGTACGCTGCCCATCATTGGTGCAGCACGGGGTATTCCTTCTTGGGTTGCATTAGCGAGGCCCGTAGTACAAGGTCAGTTTGTATTTGTTTTAATCGCATTTGTATGCCTTGCTTACTCATTTGTTACGAGTGATTTTTCAGTACTTAATGTCGCAACTAATTCAAATTCAGATTTACCGCTACAATATAAAATAGCAGCCACTTGGGGTTCACATGAAGGCTCATTACTACTATGGGTACTGATGCTGGCCGGGTGGTCTATTGCGGTCAGTGTTTTTAGTAAGCAATTACCAGATGATATGGTTGCAAGAGTAATCGGAGTTTTAGGGCTTATCAGTGTGGGCTTTTTATTGTTCATGCTATTCACGTCCAATCCATTTGATCGTCTTCTACCTGCTGCAATGGAAGGTAGTGATTTAAACCCGCTGTTGCAAGATCCGGGTATGGTGATACACCCACCCATGCTATATATGGGTTATGTTGGATTCTCAGTTGCTTTTGCTTTTGCTATTGCTGCATTACTGAGTGGCCAGTTAGACGCAACCTGGGCGCGCTGGTCTCGACCATGGACAACAGTTGCTTGGGCATTTCTGACGGTTGGAATTATGCTGGGTAGTTGGTGGGCATATTATGAATTAGGTTGGGGTGGTTGGTGGTTCTGGGATCCAGTTGAAAATGCATCGTTTATGCCTTGGATAGTGGGTACTGCCTTGGTTCATTCATTAGCAGTTACCGAGAAACGCGGCAGTTTTAAAAGCTGGACAGTTTTACTGGCGATCTGCACATTTGCATTATGCTTGCTTGGTACGTTCCTGGTTCGTTCAGGTGTGTTGACTTCAGTA
>JAOULU010000167.1 GCA_029881855.1 Nitrosomonas sp.
TATTTCACAAGATTTAAAATGGCGCGAAGATTACGCTGTTAAAACCATGCAGACTTATGCCGATCTTGTGTTGGAAAGCAAGGCACGCTTGGTTGTCACACCTGAAATTTCTCTACCGCTTTTTAGCCATTTCGTCCCAAGAGATTACCTCGATCATCTTGCCAATCACGTTAGAAAAAAAGATGGCGATGTGTTGATTGGTATGGCAGAACTTGATCCCAATGGAACCGACGATTATTACAACACTATGTTTAGCTTCGGCTCGTCACCAGAGCAACACTACCGTAAGCATCATCTGGTGCCATTCGGTGAATTCATTCCATTCGAGCCCCTTTTTGGCTGGTTTATCCGTATGATGGAAATCCCATTAGGGCATTTTGCCCGTGGCAATATTGATCAACAGCCACTGAATTTGGCGGGTCAAAAAGTAGCCGTTAATATTTGCTATGAAGATGTTTTTGGCGAAGAAATTATTGTTCAATTACCGCAAGCAACCATGCTGGTAAATGTCAGCAATGATGCCTGGTTTGGCCGCTCCATTGGGCCACAACAGCATTTGCAAATTGCACAAATGCGCGCGCTGGAAAGTGGACGTTACATGTTACGTGCAACCAATACAGGTGTGACCGCCATTATTGACGAGCGCGGCAAAGTTACCCAAAAAATAGAAATTTTCACTACCGATGCCTTGCACGGCATGGCGCAAGGATTTACCGGCACCACACCGTATGTGCGCACAGGAAATTATCTGGCACTGGGGTTAGCTGGCTTGCTATTATGTATTGGATTGATAGCAGCCTTTCGCGGCACACGGCACAGCTAAAACCCTGTAAAATTCGGGTTACTATTTAATTAAGCTATTTCATGTCGAAATCTACTCGCCCCACATTCCAAGAAATTATTCTTAAGCTACAACGCTATTGGGACAAACAAGGCTGCGCGATACTGCAGCCTTACGATATGGAAGTTGGGGCGGGCACAAGCCATACGGCCACTTTTCTTCGTGCATTAGGGCCAGAACCCTGGAAAGCTTGCTATGTACAACCCTCACGTCGCCCTAAAGATGGGCGCTATGGCGATAATCCCAACCGCCTTCAGCATTACTATCAATTTCAGGTCATCCTCAAACCCGCACCTAAAAATATTCTGGATTTATATTTCGAGTCTTTACGCGAACTAGGCTTTGATTTAACACAAAATGATGTGCGCCTGGTTGAAGACGATTGGGAAAACCCAACACTGGGTGCTTGGGGCCTGGGTTGGGAGGCTTGGCTCAATGGCATGGAAGTCACACAATTTACTTATTTCCAGCAGGTAGGGGGCATTGACTGCAAACCGATTACTGGCGAAATTACTTATGGCTTAGAGCGCCTGGCCATGTACTTACAAGGCGTGGAAAGTGTTTATGACCTGATCTGGACAGACGGACTAACATACCATGATGTTTACCATCAAAACGAAGTAGAACAATCTACTTATAATTTTGAACACAGCGACACAGAGTTCTTATTTGCATCCTTTAGCAAGCACGAGGAACAGGCTCACCATTTAATTGATCAGCAACTGGCCCTGCCGGCTTACGAACAAGTTCTAAAAGCTGCGCATACGTTTAATCTGCTGGATGCCCGAAACGCAATATCAGTAACAGAACGTGCCGCCTATATCGGACGCATTCGTAATTTGTCTCGCGGCGTTGCCAAAGCCTATTATCAAAGCCGAGAAAATCTAGATCCGCCATTCCCAATGGCACCACGTGAGTGGGTTGCACAAATACCCAAACCAGCAGGATCCACATGACAGCTAAAAATCTACTTGTAGAATTACTGGTGGAAGAACTACCGCCCAAGTCTCTCAAACAATTGGGCAATAGCTTTGCCGAATTATTAACTGCCAGTTTAAAAGCGCAGGATCTCGTTACTCAAAATACTGAAGTAACCAGCTATGCCTCACCGCGACGCCTTGCGGTACATCTAACCCATGTTGTAGCACAAGCGGCCAATAAATCTGTTACACAAAAATTAATGCCTGTGAATGTTGGCCTGGACAACAATGGACATGCAACACCCCCGCTATTAAAAAAATTAGCTGGCCTGGGTGCAGATGCCTCTGTGGTACCAACCCTTAAGAAAAAAATAGATGGTAAAGCAGAAGTGCTTTTCCTTGATAGTATTGTTCCAGGCATCGAATTAGCAAATGGCTTACAAACAGCATTGGATGAAGCCATTGGTAAATTACCGATTCCTAAAGTCATGACTTACCAACTGGCAGATGGCTGGCAAAGTGTAAATTTTGTACGTCCTGCACATGGATTGGTCGCCTTGCATGGTACAGAGATTGTTGCTGTGAATAGTCTTGGGTTAATCGCTGGGCGTGAAACACAGGGCCATCGTTTTGAAGCAAGCGTTAATCCGGTTCAGTTAAAAGATGCGGACAGTTACGCACAACAATTGGCAACAGAAGGTGCGGTCATCGCCAGCTTTGCAGCACGCCGTGCTGAAATAAATGACCAGATCACCACGGCAGCAAAAAAAGAAAACCTTACGCTCATTGAGGATGACAATCTGTTGGATGAAGTCACCGCTTTGGTCGAACATCCTAATGTACTGGTGGGCACCTTTGAATCAGAGTTTCTTGATGTACCGCATGAATGTTTGATTCTCACGATGAAAGCCAATCAAAAATATTTCCCTCTGTTTGATGCACAGGAAAAACTCGCTAATAAATTTTTATTGGTTTCCAATATTCGTCCTATTGATACAAGTCATGTCGTGCATGGTAATGAGCGGGTGATACGTTCCCGTCTGGCAGATGCCAAATTTTTCTATGATCAAGACCGAAAAAAAACATTGGCTTCCCGTGTATCTGACTTAGATAAAGTGGTTTATCACAATAAACTGGGTACACAGGGTGAGCGTATCCAAAGAGTATGCGCTATTGCCCAATTGATTGGTTTGCAACTTGGCGGCGAAATACTTGCCAAAGAAGCTTATGCAGCAGCAAATCTGGCCAAGGCTGATTTACTGACTGAAATGGTTGGTGAGTTTCCCGAGTTACAAGGCACCATGGGACATTATTATGCATTACATGATGGCCACTCCGAAACTATTGCCCATGCGATTGAAGATCACTATAAGCCGCGCTTTGCTGGTGATACTTTACCAAGAAATCGCGTCGGTATTTGTGTTGCACTGGCCGACAAATTGGAAACATTGGCTGGCCTATTTAGCATTAAACAAATACCAACGGGTGACAAAGATCCTTTTGCATTACGGCGGCATGCTTTAGGGGTAATTCGTATGCTGATTGAAAAAGAGTTGCCGCTTAAACTAAACGAATTGATCCAGCAAGTTATTGAAATAATCAAAGATAAAGAAATTTCTGAGCAATGGGTAAAGCGTATGAGTGATGAGATAAAACGTTCTGAAAAATCAGGGGGCGTAGGTCACGGTTCGCGCCAAGTAGCTGATGAAGTAAGTGAACAGTTATTCGCTTTCATTTTTGAGCGCTTGGCAGGCAATCTGCGTGACCAAGGCTACAGCCCGCAAGAAGTCGATGCGGTGCTCAGTTTACGTCCACAAAATTTGAGCGAGATACCCAAACGACTGGCCGCTGTCCGTGCTTTTACTGATTTGCCGGAAGCCATCAGTCTTGCTGCCGCGAATAAACGTGTGGGCAATATTCTTAAGAAGGTAAACACCGACATCAGCAACAAAGTTTCTGTTAATTTGCTACAGGAGCCTGCTGAACATGCATTGCTTCAGGCATTAGATAGCGTTTACTCGCAAGCCGACAAAACTTTCTCAGCAGGTGATTACACCGAATCTTTGCAGATATTAGCCGCATTAAAATCACCTATAGATACCTTCTTCGATAACGTCATGGTGAATGCTGAAGATACGTCATTACGAAACAACCGACTGGCATTATTAGCGCAGTTACATCAAACCATGAACCGTGTAGCGGATATTTCAAAGCTGGCCACCTAATATGAAACTAATCATCCTTGATCACAACGGTGTCATCAGCAAAAGCAGCAACACTTTTATCAAAACACCAGAGGAATGGATACCCATTCCTGGCAGTCTAGAAGCTATTGCACACCTTACCCACAGCGGGTATCGAATCATTATTGCCACCAATCAATCAGGCATAGGGCGTGGATTATTGGACATGACAACCTTCAATACGATTAATGACAAAATGTATAAAGCAGTTAATCAAGTTGGTGGGCGTATTGATGCCATATTCTTTTGCCCACATACTAACGCGGACAAGTGTCTATGCCGTAAACCTGCAACAGGAATGTATACAGAAATTATTCAGCGTTATGGCGTTGATTTAAAAAATGTACCCATTATTGGTGATTCATTAAGGGATTTACAGGCCGCAGCTGCAATAGGT
>JAOULU010000168.1 GCA_029881855.1 Nitrosomonas sp.
AACGTCGGCGCTACAGGGGTGAACATCCTACTGAAATCGCCGCCCTAAAATGTATGGATGGTAGGCTCAATTTGCCTGTCATGACTCAGACTGCACTTGGTATTATTCAGCCATTCAGAAATTTAGGTGGAAAATTTGAATTGGGCTGGCCTTTTTTTCAGGCAACTTTGGATCAATGGGTGCAATATTCAATAAATCGTGGCAGACATTGTCTGGTTTTTGTTACTTATCATTATGCTCGTGGCGATTCGCACCGTGGCTGTAGAGGGTTTAATTATGATACTCAAGCAGCCACTAATTTTGCTATAAAATTGAAATCCCAATTTGATGGTGTTTATGGCAAAGGCGCGGTTATTCCGATTGTGTGTGGTATTGAAACTGATTTAGAAGCACTCGTATTACATAGTGAAGATGAGGCACGCTCCGTCGATTTGTCGAATATAACTACAACTTCTAATTTAGAAATTGTTGAATTACTAAGGTCGTTATATCCCTCTATGCCAGATGAAGCTATTCGTGACCTGGCTCCATTAGTTAAAGGTAACATTAGACATGTTTCAGAAATCCGCTTATCGAATAGAGGCATTGAAGATGCCGAACATAAAGAGTGGGTCGTAGGCGTTGGACGTGGTTTTGATTGGTTACATTTAATTAATACGGCTTTTATCGTAGGACCCTTTGATCCAAATTTATCTGTTGCGATTGGAACAGCAGCAACTTTATTAAAAGGGAATATTGATGAAGGCCGGGTTGATCCTACTAATGGAATCGTTCTTTTAACATCAGCGGCCTATCGAGATGCGGGTGGAGCCGAATATCAATTATCTCGCGAAAAAGCAGTATTTCTGAGTAAATTCTCACTGGATATAATAAAAGACAGAGTGCCAGATTTAGTTCCTCATTTGCAGATTCTAACTGGTATCACTGATTTAAATACTCGGAAATTCGAAGTAATTGAACGTCGTGATCAAGTAGCTGCGTAAAATTTACGGGTTCTATAGTTTATACTAGTTATCCATTATCTATTTGTCTTGGAATTATTTGATTTCATTATTGTCCTTAGTCGACGTAGGTTGATATTGGTTAAGACCACCGTATTCATGCGGTAAAATTCTCAAATCTATGTGCGGTGCACGCTTATTAAATAATGTTGGCTTTAGCCAGAATCGAACCTACCGACACTAGTCGGTAGGTTCGAAAATTCACTGTAGACTAATCTGTCTTATTTTGTTTTTTGTCAATATCCCATTAGTATCGCCAAGCTAAAATTTTATTATTATATTGAATGGAATTAAATAATTTTTTCCTTCTATCCTTAATAAGGGAGACAAGTTTTCACAATGGCTAGTTATGATGATTTAAAAAAACAATCAGAATCTTTAAATAATAATCAGTCGCCAGATCCTGTCGGGCGTGCTGCTTTCCAAGCAAAATACTTAGCGCGAGACTTGCAGGCTGGAATTATAACCGGGGCAATGGCAATACCATTATCAGTAGGTATTGCAATGATGTCGGATTACCCCATTAAAGTTGCGCTGGCGACAGTAGTATTCGCCTGTTTTATTGGCTGGATTAATTCCTGGATAAGACCAGGTAATTATATTGGCGCGCCCGGTGTGGCAGCTGGATTGGCGCCTGTTTTGGCACTTGGTGTGGCCAGTTTCGGCATGGAAAACATGGCGTTTGTTATTTTCTTAACAGCGTTTATGCAGGCTGTTATTTGGAAGTTTAATCTGCAAAAATATATTCTAATTGCTGTCCCCAGTTATTTGGTAGAAGGGTTATTAGCCGGCGTTGGTTTAAAAATTGCTATTAATTTCTTTGCGATGACTTATGAAATACCCGCGAGTTTGGAGTCTGAAGTATTTTGGAATGCCGCACGCATCCAAATGTTCATTATTTCTTTTATTGGTTTTGCTTGTTTTATTTATTTATTCACTAGATTTCAATCAAAGCAGCCCGCTGTCCCATATTTTGTATTAATTATTGCAGGTGTAGTAGTCGCTCAATTTATCAGTATGCCTATGTTGCATGTTGATGATGTGCCGCTTAGTTTGGCATTACCCATACCACAGTTTAATGACGCAATGACATGGGTTTATGTCGTTGGCTTTGCCGCAATGTTGGCTACGATTGATGTCATTGAACAGGTGATGAGCAATGCGGCGATAGAAAAGCTTGACCCACTACAGCGCAAATGTAACACCAATAACAGTCTATTAGCGATTTGGATCGCTAACATGGGAGCAAGCTTTTTTGGTGGCATGACCAATTTAGATGGTGTAGCAAAAAGTACCACCAATAAATTAGCAGGGGCTTACACCAAATTTTCTGTATTGATTATTGGTTTAGTTATCTTGTTCTTCGTATTAAATACTCAGTATCTAGAATATATGCCTAAATTTTCACTCGCGGCAATAATGATTTTCACGGGCTGGAAAATGATAATGGGATTGTTGCATGTAGCACATCAGGGGGAGTATGCGTTGATGCTAGCGACATTATGTGCATTATTGGTGTATAAGCTAGGAATATTTGAGGGCTTGTTATTGGCATTAATGGTGCATGGGTTTGTACATTTTGTCGTACTAAACCGTGCGCATAATTTGAGAACCAAAGCGATTATCAGAAAGTATCTGGAACGATTTTCTGGGCATGGAGGAGTGGATTAAAATGCATTGCCATTCAAGTTTTTTGTCGATAATGCTTAGACAGCAATCGAATGGCCTCAGCATTGCTTTCTGAAAATACTTTTTCCGCTGCTTGTTGCCAGGGAAGCCATTGATAAGCTAGATGTTCTCTGTCTGCAATAGTGATGGATTGTTGACTGGGAACACATAAGCCAAAGACATGTTCTATGTTGTGCGTTACATTGGGCGGATAACGCCATCGCCATTCTTGAAAAATCTCATATTGATTTTTAATTTTCCAATCAACCAATTTGAAATGACTGGCATCCAGTCCAGTTTCTTCCATTACTTCACGCAAGGCCGTGTGCTGGAGAGATTCATCAGGATCCTGGCTACCTGTTACCGATTGCCAATAACCTGGATGGTCCGCACGTTCCAATAATAATACCTGCAATTCTGGCGTATAAATAACTACCAGAACAGATACAGGTATCTTATACATTGGCGGATTTAATACATCAAGTTTTGGGTAACTCGGTCTTACGTAGGCGAATATTCAATTCACGCAATTGCTTATCATCAACCGAATTGGGGGCATGTGTCAGTAAACATTGTGCACGTTGTGTTTTTGGGAAAGCAATCACATCGCGAATTGAGTCCATGCCGGTCATCATGGTCAAAATTCGATCCAAGCCAAAAGCAATACCACCATGCGGTGGTGCGCCATACTGTAACGCTTCAAGTAAGAAACTAAATTTTTCTTGGGCTTCTTCGTCTGAGATATTGAGTGCGCGGAAAACTTTAGACTGTATATCTTGACGATGAATACGCACGGATCCACCGCCGATCTCAGAACCATTGAGTACCATATCATAGGCTTTGGAGAGGGCGCTACCAGGGTCAGTTTCTAATAAATTTTCGTGACCATCAGCGGGTGATGTGAAGGGGTGGTGCAGTGCCTGCCAACGGTCTTCTTCTTCGTCTCTTTCAAACATTGGAAAATCAACGACCCATAGCGGCTTCCAGCTGTTTTCTGCGTGACCATGTTGATGGCCAATTTTGGTGCGTAAAGCACCCAGTGCATCATTGACAATATTGGCTTTATCAGCACCAAAGAAAATCAAATCACCGTCTTTTGCACCAGTGCGGCTTAGAATGGTTTTAATCACTTCTTCAGTTAAAAATTTGAGAATAGGCGATTGTAGACCTTCCAGCCCATCATCTTTTTTATTGACTTTAATGTAAGCAAGGCCTTTAGCTGCATAAATCGCAACAAAATTGGTGTAATCATCAATTTCCTTACGTGTTAGTTGCCCACCCTTGGGGACACGTAAAGCCGCCACACGCCCATCGGTTTTTTCTGCTGCCTCACGAAAGACTTTGAATGGCACTTCTTTCATAACATCTGTTAATTCAGTCAGCTCTAACGATACGCGAAGGTCTGGTCGGTCAGTACCATATTTAAAAACAGCTTCTGCATAAGTTAGGCGTGGGAAAGGATCAGGTAATTCAATATTGCTGACTGATTTGAACAAATAGCGAATCATGTCTTCCATCAATGTCATAATTTCATTTTCAGAAAGAAAAGATGTCTCAATATCGATTTGAGTGAATTCTGGTTGACGATCCGCACGCAGGTCTTCATCACGGAAGCATCGTGCAATTTGATAATAACGGTCAAACCCGGATACCATGAGCAGTTGTTTGAATAGTTGGGGTGATTGAGGTAGGGCAAAGAAATGTCCTGCGTTAA
>JAOULU010000169.1 GCA_029881855.1 Nitrosomonas sp.
TCAAACACCGACAACAACAATATGGGCCTAATGCTATCCTCACTAAAGAAGGTAGAAGTGCTTGGCATATCTTGCGGCAGCAGTTCTCGGATTTCATGATTATTGTGCTGATTATTGCAGCAATCGTATCTGGGTTGGTTGGCGAACCAGAAGATGCCATAGCGATTGTTGTGATCATTTTATTGAATGCAATCGTCGGTTTTGTGCAGGATTATCGCGCTGAAAAAGCGTTGGCTGCTTTAAAGAAACTGGCAGCACCCACCGCGACTGTTCGGCGCAATGGACAGATTGAAGTAATCCCTACCGACCATTTGGTACCTGGTGACGTTGTGATATTGGAAGACGGGAACTTGATACCAGCGGATTTACGCCTTTCCCATATTGCGCAACTCCAGGTAAATGAAGCGGCGCTGACGGGCGAGTCCCAGCCGGTCGATAAAATTTCAGCCGAACTGCAGGACACTGAGTTAGCAATTGCTGACCGACTCAATGTGGCATATAAGAGTACGGTGGTAACGCGAGGTCGTGGTGAGGGAATAGTGACGGCCACCGGTATGCAAACAGAGATCGGTGAAATTGCCACGCTGTTGACGGAAGAAGACACCACCAAAACGCCATTGCAAAAACGATTGGCGAGATTTGGCCAACGCTTGGCCATTTTGATTTTGTGCATTTGTGCGGTAATTTTTGTGACGGGTTTAATGCGTGGCGAGCCGACAGTGTTAATGTTTCTGACGGCGGTCAGTCTTGCCGTTGCCGCAATCCCCGAAGCACTGCCGGCGGTGATCACCGTTTCTCTGGCTTTAGGTGCAAAAAAGATGGTGCGTCTGAATGCTTTGACAAGAAGTTTGCCGGCAGTAGAGACGCTTGGTTCTGTGACCTATATTTGTTCAGATAAAACCGGCACTTTGACTAAAAATTCCATGCATCTTGAAGCCTTGTATTGTGATGGTGCTATGCATCAGAAGGTGATTGATGATGGTAGCGATGTATGGAAATTAACGGCCAAGGCGTTACTACTGAACAATGATGTCAGTAAAAGTGTAGATGGTCAATTGAGAGGGGACCCGACTGAGGTAGCGATATATGAGGCCATTCAGCAAGCGGGTTATCAAAAAACGCAACTTTTGGTTGATTGGCCACGTATTGATGAAATTCCATTCGATGCCGATCGTAAAAGGATGACCACGATTCATCAACATAATGACGCTTACATTTCTTTCACCAAGGGCGCTGCCGAATCTTTGGTCGACATTTGTGAAAATGTATTGATGTCTGATGGTTTGCAAGTGCTGAATAAAGAACATATTCAACAACAAGTTCAGCAAATGGCCAGCCAGGGTTATCGTGTCTTAGGTGTGGCTTACCGAAATTGGAGCAGGCAGCCCCATGCCCTAAATGCGAATCAAGTAGAAAGCGATCTCACTTTTTTGGGGTTAGTGGGTTTGATTGATCCACCACGACCAGAAGCCTTTGATGCCGTACGGTTATGCAAAAGTGCCGGTATTACGCCAGTTATGATCACGGGTGATCACCCGGCAACTGCTTTGGCCATTGCTGAACGTTTGGGTATTGCCAACCCAAATGAACAAGTATTGACAGGTGCTGACCTTGACGAAATCCCAGATGATGAATTTGAGAAAATCGTACAGCAAGTACGTGTTTATGCTCGTGTCACACCCGCACAAAAAATTAAAATCGTCAAAGCGCTGCAAGATTTGGATGAATACGTCGCCATGACCGGTGACGGCGTTAACGATGCGCCCGCCCTGAAACGGGCAGATATTGGCATTGCCATGGGACAGAAGGGGACTGATGTTGCGCGTGAGGCATCTCAATTGGTGCTACTAGATGATAACTTTGCTACCATCGTGAGCGCAGTGCGCGAAGGGCGTCGAATTTTTGACAATATACGAAAGTTTATAAAATATACGCTCACCAGTAATTCAGGCGAGGTTTGGGTGCTTTTCCTCGCGCCATTTCTAGGACTGCCAATTCCCCTTTTGCCAATCCATATTCTATGGATCAATCTTGTGACCGATGGTTTGCCAGGTTTGGCATTAGTGACTGAACCGGAAGAGCGAGGCAACATGAAGCGCCCACCGCGTCCACCCAATGAGAGTATTTTTGCGCATGGGTTATGGCAGCATATGGTATGGGTTGGGTTATTGATTGGCATCGTGTCATTGATTGCGCAATCCTGGGCATTTCATGCAGGATCTAATGCCTGGCAAACCATGGTATTTACCACCCTGACTTTTGCGCAATTGGCACATGTGTTGGCGATACGTTCCGAACGCGAATCATTATTCAGTATTGGTGTGTTTTCGAACCGATATTTGATTGGCGCGATTGTGATGACTGTTTTGCTACAGCTGGCTATTATTTATACGCCATTCTTGCAGCCGATCTTCAAGACCCAGGCGTTAACACTGAGTGAATTAGGAATTTGCTGTGCACTGGCGAGTTTGGTGTTTGTGGCAGTTGAAGTTGAAAAATGGGCAATTAGAAGATGGAATGTTTATGGTGATGATTTGTACGCCAAAGAAAAAAATGTTTAACCCCAACTTTAGCCATAGATAAACAGCACATAAGTATTCAATAAATAAAGAACCATTAGACCAATGCTAATCCAGCCGATGTTGAACATTAGGCGCGTTGTGGGGCGGTAGATCAGGCCAATGATGATAAAGCCAGTCATGATCACTGCCGATAAGGCGGAGACCGCGTGGGTAACAGAGATATGTGACAGTAACGCACCCTTGATGAAGATCACATCATCAATGGCCAGCACTAAGATATTGAATAAATTACTGCCGAGTAAATTCGCTACCGCCATATCTAATGCACCCATGCGTACTGCAGCGATAGTCACAGCTAATTCTGGTAGAGAAGTGACACCGGCCACAAACAGCGTGCCGACAAAGCTGTTATGCCAGCCCATGATTTCGGCCAGTTGTGCACAAACCACCGGCAAATAGACTCCGGCAGCAATTACAACTAAGGCGGAGATTGCGTAGCCTATACTCGCTTGGCGCAATGTTAGGTCTGGGTAGCGGCTAGCAACTTGTTCAACCAGATGCTCAATTTGTGTATGTTCACGGACAAATAAAGCACGCATGGCAACCAGATAGAGCATCATGATGATAGGTGTGTAAATGCCTGTAAAACTGATGTTGATGGTCAGTCCCATACTGGCCAGCAATATACTGAGTCCAGCAAAGCCAATCAGCGCAATACCAAATCCGGCAGTCAATAAGTGATTACGGTGGGCACGGTGGTAAACGGATTCCCCGCGAATCATAAAATCCAGAATCACCAAAATAGCCAAATTAAAAACGCAACTGCCCATTACCCCGCCCACAGCAATATCCGGTGCATGGGCTAATGTTAATGCGCTGATACCAGTAACCAGCTCCGGTAATGAGGTAACGGTTGCTAATAGAATCAGGCCGACCCAACTACCGGACAACCCAGTTTTGTCAGCTATGACATCAGCGTAGCGGGAAAGCTTGGTGCCTGCAACACCAATGAGCACAGCGCAGGTGACAAATTCAAACCAGATAAATGCAATACTGTGAAACATTAGGTTTTTATGATCAGTTGTTGCGACATTTAACGCCGCCCATCATACCAGATAGGTAATTTCTTCTTGTCTAATAGTGTTTTGCGTGGACTGAATAGTACACTGAAAAATTGTCCGGCAATTTCTCGTCCCGTGTATAGCTTCATTTTTCGTGATGAAGTGACGAGTGGGTGCTTATTCAAAATAGTGAATTTTAAGCCGCGTTTGCGCCCCCATTTTTTAAGTAATTGGCTCAAGTCAATCTCGTCCGCAGCAAATAATTCTTGATTAAAACCACCAACCTCACGAAAAGCATCTGTACGACAAACCACCAAGGCCCCTGATGCCCAGCGAAACATAACAGACAGCGCTGTCCAGAGATGTAGAATGCCATTTCCCCACCAGTTCAATCCCGGCATATGCATGGTGCTACCACAGCCAACATAATTATCTGATTCGATCATACGTAGAATATCCGCAATCATGCCAGGATTTAGCAGGCTGTCTGCATCCACAAACAATAACCAATCACCCGTTGCAACCGCAGCACCAGCATTGCGTGCACGCCCAATTTGATTAATCGGCTCAAAAACAACCTGTGCACCACTCTGTTTGGCCAATTCAGCGGTTTTGTCGGTGGAATTATTGTCAACCACAATCACTTCAGCAGTGAACCCTGGTTTCTGGTTGGCCGCCAGTGACTCAGAAATAGAATCCAAGCATTCTGTGATCAGGCGTTCTTCATTAAAGGCAGGGATAACAATGGAAAGATGCATAAGTAAATACCAGTTTTAGTGGGAAGCG
>JAOULU010000170.1 GCA_029881855.1 Nitrosomonas sp.
GCAAAAATAATGTGTGCCCACCTTTTATCAAATGCTGCGCCATGGGCTTACCCATAATACCCAGTCCAATAAAACCAATTTTCGCCATTTTTGAATATTTTTCAACGTTATTGTTCGAATAAACTTCCCAATCATACCTTGTAACTTATTTGCAAATAATAGATAACGTTATACTGACCCTATCCAGCCTTGCTAAGTACATGCATTGCGTTTGCTCAATTCTATTTTTGCAGCTTCAGATATAGATTTTTGTTCTAGACTCAAACCCATGCCCACTCTGTTAAGATAGAAAAATTCACATTGCTTAGCATAACTGACGTATCTTTGCGCTGCTGGCTTGCTTCAGAAGAATGCTTTTAGGATAACGTAATTTCTACAAAGATACTTGCATGCAAGCATTTTCCTCCATATCCGACACCCCGCTCATTAACAACAACCCAATTAACACCGACAAAACATATCAGATTGCCATCAATGATTTTTTAGCGTCTGGCAGAGAAAAAGGATTAGGATACTTGAAACCTGACAACCCAGACTTTGCCATTATTAACCAAGGCAAGGGACAAGCGTACGACATTCGTCAATTGGTTATTAATGCGTTAGCGTATTAAGCGTTACCGACTCAGCATCATATACAAGCCAAATAATATCTCAAATATAAATTACCAACAGTCCTAAAAGCATCGTCGGATGAGGCTTTGCACACATTATCACTTTTATATTGGCCAAACTCACGCGCTTATAAAGATAACTTAAAAGCCTATGCATGACCAAATACACAGCATGACATAAAATAAAAAAACGATTACAAATAGACCGTAATGATTCGTTTGCAGGTACTGTCAGGAATTTTCCTAAAGGCAAGTGAACCACATAAGAAATATGATATGAAAACACGCTGAAAGCATTACTAGTTGGTGCTTTTAATAATTGCATTTGCAAAACTACTATTTTCTATAGCAACAAGTACAATAAAACCACCTGGCTCACAACTCTCAAAATCATACTCATTCTATCTGGCGCAAGTTAAAACGTCTCTATCTTCTTACGATTAAGCAACGATATCCTTTAAAAAAAGATACCTTATTATTAAAACACTCACGCTGTGTGAGTTATAAACAAACGTATTGATAATAGATATTATTAACGTTAATCACTCTAGCGCTTCGTATAATATTTTGAATACCGAATAGGTATAGGCCACATACTTTTTTTATGTTATTTGTAGAATATCAAGTATTATCCATCAACATGACTTATGCTGACATAACGATAAATGATCCTAACCCGGTAAAACGTTGGCTGCAACAACGCCGATTTTCTGATGCTGCTTCATTCTTGAGAAGTGCTGAGCATAATAAACAGATCCACATTCTAGATTTTGGTGCCGGTGATGGTGAGTTTATTTGCCAGATCTACGGCACTCCATCAATAGAAGCCTATGTCTATGAACCAAATCCTACGCTAATGATGGAAGCAAAATCAAAACTTGTAGGTTTTGACAAAGTAATTTTTATCGAGAAACTCAGCTCAATCAAACCTGAAACATTCAACTACATTTTCTGCCTTGAGGTCTTTGAGCATCTGCCTGAAAAAGAGACGGTAGAAGCTATCAGAGAAATTGATCGAATGCTAAAACCTAATGGAACTGCTGTGATCGGCGTTCCCCATGAACTTTTTCTCCCCGCAGCATTTAAAGGACTGTTTCGCATATTTCGCCGCTATGGTGACTTCGATGCGACACCAGGAAACATATTAAGAGCAACTCTGGGCTCCCCTCCGCTTCAACGACCAACTAACGAAATCTCACCAGGACTAACTTATCACCCCCACCATCTCGGCTTTGACTATCGAACACTTGAACATATACTTCAAGCAGAGTTCCAGTTAGAAAAGAAAAAATTTAGTCCATTTCCTCTTCTAGGTGCAATTCTTAATTCAGAAGTTTATTTTGCATTAAAAAAAGCAACCTAGCACCATGGTAAATTTTCAACAAAAGGACTCTAACACCGTAATGTTTGTTTTGACATCTAGAATTTGATGCTTCTAACCTCGGAATTTATCAACGTTCATTTAGACTATACAATAACCATTTTTAAAAACTAAAATGCGTATCGGCATTGATCTAGGTGGGACCAAAACAGAAGGTGTGGTGTTAGATCCCAACGGCAACGAGCTGTTGCGAAAACGCGTACAAACACGACAGAACGAAGGTTATCAAACTATCCTAAATGATATCGTGCTGTTAGTTCGGTATCTAGAAACTGAGGTTGGTGAAAAATGTACTGTTGGGATAGGCACACCTGGCGCTATTTCTGCTGTAACAGGTACCATGAAAAATTCTAATACCACCTGTATGAATGGGCAGCCATTGTTTGAGGATTTACAAGCGTTATTGAATCGGCCGCTACGTATCGCCAATGATGCCAATTGTTTTGCACTAAGTGAAGCACTGGATGGCGCCGGAAAAGGTTATCGTGTTGTGTTTGGCGTGATTATGGGCACTGGTGTGGGTGGTGGCATTGTGTTTAACAATCAGTTACATCAAGGTCATCAACATATCGGTGGAGAATGGGGGCATAACATCCTAGAACTTGATGGGCCAGATTGTTACTGTGGCCACAAAGGTTGTATTGAAACGCTGATATCCGGCCCTGGTCTGATCAATGATTTTCAGCGTAATGGTGGAAATAGTTCGTTGAACGTAATTGATATCGTAGCACTGGCATCGACTGGCAATACTTTGGCAGAAGCTACGTTACAACGGTTTTTTGATCGTTTTGGTCGTGCGATGGCGATGGTCGTGAACATCCTTGATCCCGATGCTATCGTGCTAGGTGGAGGTCTTTCAAATATGGCAAGACTCTATTCTGAAGGACGCAAACATGTCGCCCACTATGTCTTTAACGATGAATTTTTACACCAATTATGCAGAATAAACATAGCGACAGCTCCGGTGTGCGTGGTGCAGCGCAATTATGGCACAGTAATGAAATCTGAAATAAAATCCGAAGGCTTATGCCGAATTGCAACACCTTATCTCAACAACCATCAACAGGAAGATTTAAATTGCTCACTATCTCAGAAAAATATCAGGCTGTTATAAGTCTCCTATCATTACTTTCAGGTTTGGCGCCGTTATTGTTCCGTCTTATTCTGGCACCCGCATTAATTATTGCTGGCTACAGCAAACTGGGCATCAGTGGAGACTGGCAGAACTGGTATGACGTGTTCTTGGCTGACCCTGATGTAGTCGCCTGGTTTGGCAATCCAGACTGGGGATTAGGCCTACCCTTACCGCATTTGCTAGCATTTCTGGTTGGTTGGATAGAGTTTATTGGTGGCTGGTTAATCCTTATCGGCCTAGCAACGCGAATTATCGCCATTCCACTGATGCTTATTATGCTGGTTGCCGCCACTTCCGTGCATAGCGATAACGGCTGGTTTGCGATCACACCAACAAACCCAGATACTAGTGCTGCACGCGTACTGACTTGGTTGGATATCCAAGGGGCAGATGAAAGTCTAGAAAACAGCCGGCAAGCAAGTGAGCGCCTGGATAAGATACGCAGTATCATTGAAGAACACGGTCGACCTGATTATCTCTATGAGACTGGAAAACCTGTCATTTTAAACAATGGTATTGAATTCTCAGCGATCTACTTCGCCATGTTACTCAGCTTGTTTTTTACTGGCGGCGGTCGTTTAACCAGTGTAGATTGGTACATAAAAAAAATTGTCACTTGATAATTTATTTGTCATTAAAGTGCAAACCTCTCATGTCGATATAGTTTAGGCTTAAAATGTAAATTCTATCAAAAACAAATTATTTATTGTTTTAAGACATTCAGTTAATTTATCTTAGATAGGAGAAATAATGGATATGGTAACCCCCCCTTCTTTGATAAAATCAAAATTTAAAGCTGCGGGCATTCATTTAAGCATAAGCAGCATAATATTTTTAATTCTCGCTTACTTCATTATATTTGAGTGGTATCCGTTCCCTTATTTCACTGCTGATGGCGGTTGGCAGGGTATTCGCATTATCGCCTTGATCGACTTAGTATTAGGGCCCTTAATGACCCTGATTATTTTTAATCCGCATAAATCCCTGCGAGAGATTCGCTTTGACTTAGGTACAATTGCATTCATCCAGATTAGCGTTCTAATGTGGGGGATTTATACCGTTCATAATGAACGACCAGCCGCAGTTATTCATTGGGATGGTGATTTTTATACGATGCCATCAAAAAGCTTTAAGGAACAAGGGATATCTTTAAGTCAGTTCGACCAATACAGCGCAGAGAAACCACCGTTAATACATGCACATCGTCCTACTG
>JAOULU010000171.1 GCA_029881855.1 Nitrosomonas sp.
CTTTAATACGAAGGACTTCCCACTACTGCAACTGATACATAATATTATTTTAGAACCACAAGATACCTGTAAGAAAATCAACACTTACTTAACCCAAATTTATAATTAAATGGAAAGATACCGACTAAACCAACATAACAAGCTATAATAGTAGGGTAAATCACATAGCGCAGATCATAACAAGCCTTTTATCAAGATTTAAACGATAAACCAACAATTTTAACCACTCAATATTGACTCAGGTATTTTCCCGGACTGAAAATAGCACTGATTCATTGCTCAATTTGGCATTGATGAAATTTGATATTCCTATATCATACTTATCAATGCTCTTGATAGAACCTAATGTTAACTTCTAAAAATTTCAGTAACAATTTAAAAGGCAGTATGCAAACCTTCCCATTTTGGCATTTATTGCTCAGTCTGGTGTTCATTCTTTCATCGTCGCTGCTATCCGCTCAAGAACCTAGAACGCTCACTATTGAACAGTTACAGCAATCTGGTTTGCAAGCAAATGGCCTAGTACGTGCTGCGCGCTCACAGGTTAACATCGCTGAATCAGGCGTTGTCAGTGCTGGCGCATTACCTAACCCTGAAGTGACTTTCATGACGGGTCCCGATAGTCGGAGGTTGCCGGAATCACTAACCGGGCCTGCTGCAAATCAGCGTCAGATAACAGTAAGCCAGCCGATTGAAAATCCTTTTTTGCGTTCTGCGCGTATAGGTTCAGCTGAAGCAAATGTTGATGCCAGGCAAGCAAATCTTGATCAGGTTAACGCAAACCTTGCAGCACAATTGCGCGTACGCGCTTATGAACTACTACTGCGCCAAGAGCAGGCGCTCATGGAAACCAATATTCACGACCTGATGAAAGAAATCCAGCGCCGGATTAAAGTAAGTGTTGAAGTGGGTGAAACCGCACGTTTCGAACTTATTAGGGCGGACACCGAAGTTTTAAGCGCCGCTAGTCGCATGGAAGCAGCCAAACTAAATGCTGAGCGCGCACGTGTTGTATTAATACAACTTACAGCAGGTGCTTTACCCAATGATTTTGAAATTGCTGCTTCGCTGAATGACCCTGTCAGTTTCCCTCCTTTGGAGGAATTACGTCAGACGATTCCTAATATCAACCCGGATATTCTACGCCTGAAAGCGGAACAAGACCGAGCAAGCTTAAGAATTGATCAGGAAAAAGCATCTGTGCTGCCCTCTGTCAATCTTCTATACAGCAATTATCAAGATGCACAATTTGCGTCCAATACGGCCGGCGTTAATCTGGAAATTCCACTGTTCTATCGCCGGCGTGGCGAGATTGATAGTGCCATCTTTGATTCTGCCCGCATTAAAGAAACACTGAACTATCGCCGTTTTGAAATTAGTCAACAATTAGAAGCGGCCTGGCAAGCCATGGAAATCGCACAACGCCGGGTGGAAATGTTTGAAGGCGGTATCGTTACAGAAGCCAGACTTGCACTGAGTATTGCTCAGACTGCTTATCGCCTAGGTGAACGCGGCTTTATTGAAGTACTTGATACCCAACGTGTACTACGTGGTGTGCTTGCTGAATTACTACAGGCGCGTTTTGAACTACAATCTGCTGCGGCTGAAATAGATCGACTACGCGCCCATTATCCCAAGGAGCAAATCCTAGAATGAAATTTATCCTCAACATTACTGGCATCTTGCTACTCGTCACGCTATTTCTAGTAGGCTGTGGCAATAGTGAAAAAACCAATAATGCTTCATCTCAAAACAACTCAACAGACTCCGCTGATTTAAATAAAATCACACTGTCTCCCGAGATGGCAAACCGTATCAAAGTAGACCAACTTCAGTTGGTTGAATTAACAGCCCGGCTACAAGTCCCCAGTCAGATTAAAGTGGACGAACAAAAACTTATTCGTATAGGTGCCAATGTAACCGGACGTATTGTTGAAGTAAATGCTCAACTGGGTGATGAAGTTGATGCCGGTACTATATTAGCCCGCATATCCAGTCCGCAACTAACTAAAGCACAATTAGCTTATCTGCGTGCACACTCTCATACAGAACTTAATGCCCGTGCAGCCAAACGTGCAAAACTATTACTAGAAGCTGATGTTATCGGATCAGCAGAACTTCAACGCCGCGAAGCAGAACTGCAAGTATCTCGCGCCGAACTCAGTGCCGCACAAGATCAATTACGTTTATTAGGTGTGACTGAAAGTGCAGTTCAAGATTTGGAGAAAAATGGCAATATTCTCCCATCTGTTGCAATTACTGTGTCTGATAGCGGCACCGTTATTGAACGTAATGTCCTTGCTGGACAAGTCGTCCAGCCTTCTGATCGATTATTTAAAGTAGCTGATTTGTCATCGGTATGGGCAATTGGCGACGTACCCGAGCAAAATGCACGTAATGTTATGGAAGGACAACATGTAGAAATTCATGTGCCTGCCCTAGGCAATGCCGTCTTTGCTGGACAAATTGTATTTGTTGCCGACACAGTGAACCCAGTTACTCGCACCGTAACCGTACGTACCGTAGTACAAAATCCTGAACGTTTACTGAAACCTGCAATGCTTGCTACTATGCATATCACCGAAAATCCGCAACTCTATCTTGCGGTTCCAGAAAAAGCCGTCGTACGTGAATCAAATCAGGATTATGTTTTTATTGCTGAAAGCAACAATAACTTTCTCCGGGTTCCCGTTGAATTAGATCACACCATCAATAAATTACGCCCTGTTCTAGATGGCCTCACAGTTGGGCAATCCATAGTTGTAGAAGGTGCGTTTCATCTTGATAACGAGCGTAAGCTCGCTGAATTGGAATAAGCTATGCTCGCTTCAATCGTACGCGCAATGATCAACCAGCGGTTGATTGTGATAGTCATCTCATTAATATTAATTGCCCTTGGCCTGCGTGCCACAACACAATTATCTGTTGATGCCTTCCCTGATGTAACCAACGTCCAGGTGCTGGTTGCTACGCGAGCACTAGGCCGCAGCCCGGAGGAAATCGAACGCTTAGTAACGGTACCACTGGAAATATCCATGACAGGATTGCCAGGCCTAGTTGAAATGCGCTCTCTGAACAAGAGCGGACTATCTGTTATCACCCTGGTCTTTACTGATGAGACGGATGTCTATTTTGCACGCCAAATTGTCATGGAACGTTTGATCAGTGTTAGCAATCGCATGCCACCGGATGCCGCTCCAGAACTTGGTCCTGTATCCACCGGATTAGGCGAAGTCTATCAATACACGCTTGACCACCCTGGTGATGGCGAACGTACCCTCACTGTAGAAGAATTAACCAAACGTCGTACCATACAAGACTGGGTAGTGCGGCCTATGTTGCGGTCAATTCCAGGTGTAGCAGAGATAAACTCTATTGGCGGTCATGCCAAGCAATACCATGTGTTGGTAAATCCTGAACGTCTACGTCATTACGACCTAACATTATCACAAGTTGATCAATCAATCGCTAGTAATAACGCTAATGCCAGTGGCAACATACTGGCACTACATTCTGAACAATACTTGATTCGTGGTGTTGGTCTAATTCAAACCATAGAAGATATCGAAAATATCGTACTTAAAGAAATTGGTGGTGTGCCGGTATTTGTGCGTGATGTTGGCGAAGTGAAAATCGGTGCGGCGATACGTCAAGGTGCTGCTATCAAGGGTGGTTATACGGAATCGGCTGCGGGTATCGTAATGATGCTACGTGGCGGTAATGCGAAAGAAATTGTCACCCGAATAAAAGCACGTGTTGCTGAGATTAATGAGCAAGGATTGTTACCCGATGGACTTCAGATCGTGCCATTCTATGACCGAACCGACTTGGTAGATTCAGCACTATGGACGGTGACCAAGGTATTGATTGAGGGCATCATATTAGTCATTATTATTTTGTTTATTTTCTTAGGAGATGTACGCTCTAGCCTGATTGTGGTAGCAACACTGATTATTACGCCATTGATTACTTTTATGATTATGAATAATCAGGGTATCTCGGCGAACTTAATGTCACTGGGAGGATTGGCCGTTGCCATTGGTCTCATGGTTGACTCGACGGTGGTCGTGGTTGAAAACGTCCATCATCGTCTAGGGCACTGTGCAAACACTATGAAGGCGAAATTTAAAACCATTGTGGATGCAGTGTCAGAAGTAGGTGTGCCCGTTATTTTTGGCATCTCCATTATTATTCTTGTTTTCCTCCCGTTGATGACACTGGAAGGCATGGAAGGTAAGACATTCAGTCCTCTGGCTTATACCATTGCGATTGCGCTGGCTGTATCGTTGGTTGTTTCATTAACACTGTCCCCGGTACTTTGTGCTTAT